>CAYJFF010000066.1:0-16578 GCA_964369345.1 uncultured Oscillospiraceae bacterium | reverse complement strand
GCACTCCTGTTGTGGTAGTCTTAATTAACGGAAAACCGCTATCATGTGGCTATGTCTACGACAATGCTCACGCAGTACTGGAGGGGTGGTATCTGGGAGTAGAAACAGGTACAGGTATAGCCGATATCCTATTTGGCGATGCAAACCCAAGTGGCAGACTTCCTGTGACAATCGCTAGGAGCGCTGGTCACCTACCTGCATATTACAGCCAAAAGAGTACAGCTTTCCTAAAAGATTATTTATTTGAAAAAGAAGGTCCGATTTTCTGGTTTGGATATGGGCTTAGCTACAGCGAATACGAGTATAGTAACTTGCAAATTTCTTCCCATACAATGAGAGTAGATGAGAAAGTTACTGTTACTGTAGATGTCAAAAACATTGGCAGATATGACGGCGAGGAAACTGTACAGCTCTATATTTCTGATGTACAATCGAGCATCGTACGACCTGCTATAGAACTAAAAGGCTTTGAAAAGGTGGCTATAAAATCAGGCAAAACCAAGATGGTATCGTTTGAAATATCAAGTGAAATGCTCGAATTTACCGATATTAATTATAAGCCAACTGTTGAAAATGGTACGTTTAAAATCTCGGTCGGCAAGAACTGTAAAGATGTGTTATCTTTAAATTTAGAATTGATATAATCATAAATCTTCATAATTACAAAGGGATATGACTAAGTTTTATACTCAGTCATATCCCTAAATTTTTTCTATATATTTCTCATATCCGCTATAAACACTCGCCTGCAACCACCTGTATGACCATTAAATACGATATAATCTGCTGACTTATCCCATACAGGGTGTGGGTCGACACGCAATACAGAATTGCCACTGCTATACTCGTGCTTTATATTAATGCGTATAGGCGGTGATAGTTCCTCGTCTTTGTCAAAGTCTATAACCCTAATAGGCACAGTTCCATCGCCGTATGCGAGTGGTTCGATTGCGTAGGTATCGGTCACCATAATGTTTTTGCGTGGGTGGTAGCTCGGGTGCCCAGACCCCTGCACATCTGCTATCAGAGCCTCAACGTGTCTGCCTGTTAGTGTGGCACGACAAAGCTTTAGCTCGTCATTATATATACGTAGGTTCATTGTCAAATAATCGCTAGTTGGTGCCCATGTAGTGTGGTGACCACCCTTTACCCATTGCGTCTCATCAATGGCGATATTTAGCTCACTACCGTCTGCGTTACAGGTATACACACAAAACTGCATAGCTTTGTTGCCTATCTGGTTAAATCCGTCTTTACACTCTTTGGGAACGTGTCTGGTGGTAAACATGATTTTCTTACCGTCTGGGCTCCATTTTGTGTGAAAAGAATACACTCCATAATCCTTTAAAAGTTTGCGTTCAAGTGCAGTGTGGGTACGCTCGAAAATCTCTTTGATAGATAGTAACAGTTTCGCTTTACCTGTCTTAATGTCTACTGCCCACACACCGTCATCGTCAGTGTCTATGCTATGTATTGCTACTTTTTTATCGGGGATAGCTACCCCGTAACCAAGCTGTGTACGGCGCATTGTTGTCATGTTTGGTGACACACCTGTGCGACCGTCGGGCGAAACATGGTATATGGCGTGTTCCAATTTTCTTTTTGTACCTGTAGCTAGGTCGATACAGTAGGCAAACGCCTCTAAAGTTTCGGTGTCTAGGTCGTTGTATATCAACTCGCTATCATCTGCGTCCCAGTTTATGTTCGCACCAAGCTGATTTTCCCACCCTTTGGTCTGTGCGATAGTTTTTTGCACACCTGTCAGCAGGTCTACAACAACAACATCTGCACTATCGGCAAAGACTGCTGGTTTATCCTCATACGGCATATTTAACACTGCTAGGTATCTGCCAGATGGACTTATAGGATTTGTATCAAAAAAACGGTGTGTATAACAACCATCATTCGGTGTAAGGCACCATACAGGCACACTGGGGTTAAATCCAGTATAGCGTGGGAATATTTTATCAAAACCGTACATATCTTACCTCACAATAAATCAATATGGAAACTTGGTGTCGGACAGTGCTATGATTGGCGCTGTCGCCCACGGGTGGAACAAGCTGGTATTGATTTTATCCTCTTTGTCCCACACTTCATAGCAGGTGGTAGCCCCTTGACTAAGCATTTTAATCCATGTATTTGTGTCAGTTATGTGTGGCAGTATACTCTCTACTCCACGGTGGTTTTTTAGTGCCATTAAGAAAAACATCGCCATATACACGCCACATCGGTGGATACCCCTTTTGCTAATAAAGTCTGCCATATAGTCGTTATCCTCGGGTTTTATATTAAATAACAGTGGCAAAATATTAGCGTGGATACTGCTGTGGCTAGATAGTTCGCTGTCGGTAAATAGATGCGTCTGCTCATCATAAAAGGCACTTATAAATGCAGTGCGTAGCTTTTCTTTTGGGCTGCTATATGGTATCCCAAGAATTTTGTTTATCTGCTCATATGCGCACACCGCACCGTAGTAATAGGCATTTATTACAGATATAACACCGCTACCGATTGGTTTTACAAGCTCAAAATCATAGTTGTCACGCACGCTTACAGGCCAGTCCACCAAGTTCCATTTGTCGGCTATCTTTTCAAGTAGTCCGTCTGCACGTGCATACTGCTCAAAGTCCTCAACAATATTTTTCACATGCCACTGCATTTTTCGCAAAAAATCAATGTCGCTAGTAGCGTTATACAACCACAGCACCTGTAATGGAAATTGCAAGGAATAGTCAGCTATCTCCTGCATTAGTGAGGCAGGGGCGACTGTCATTATACTTTTGCTGATAAATGTGGAGTTTGCAAAGTCGGTCAGTGTTTTTTTCATAAAGGTAGTGTCGCCGATAAGTAGCACATGTGCAATAGATGTGATGGTACCATCACCCAGATACTGCCCTTTTTCTCTTGTAGGGCAGTCGACTAACACCTCCTGCATACCGTATTTTATCGTGTCAGCACATAGTGTCCATACCGCACGCACATCTTTGTCATCATATGGACAGTCTATCACCTGCTCATACGGGTAGTGTCGCACCGTTATAGTGATGCTTTTTGGTAAAAGCTCGGCTGTTTCTGGGACATCTATCTGTATATACCTAAATGCCTTGTAGTCGTACTGTCGGTAGTTACTTTCGCCATCAGCTAGGATAAACTCCTCCTTGTAGATACAGTGACACCGCATATCGTACCTAACCGTGCCGTCGTCGTTTAGCTCCTCACCACTTTTTATTATCACCTTATCGCCCTTGTTTCCTCTTGCAGTAAAGGACAGATACCCGACTATCTCTCTACCTATGTCGATAAAATATCCGTCTGCATTTTTGGTGATATCATATGGCGTTATCTCATAAATATCTAGCTGTATGGTAGGCTGTGGCACAAACTTATAGTAGCAGTGCTGTTTTACCCTAGCCGACTGCCAACCACTGTCGTCATAGTCACTAAGCTCAAAGCCAACCTCTAGCGCATTTGCGTCATACCCCTCGCAAAAACCTGTATCGTAGCCATAGTTTTTGCCACAAATATAGTATGCGGTGTGTGTCGCTGTTTTCCAGCTTTCATCTGTACAAGCAACTATCTGTCCAGCATTTTCCACTTCGCAAATCAACATATGTCGCCTATCACCACTCACCCACACACGGTTAACAAGCCCTTGATAGTAGGTATGCACTGCAATGGTGTTTTCACCCTTTATCAGAAAGTCTACGATGTCTATTTCGTTATAATAGTACGCAAAATTGTATGACGGTGCAGGGCCTTGTATAACAAACTGCCCGTTTATGTATAGCTTGTAGTAGTCATCGGCAGTTATCTTGATTTTTGTGTTATCTGTATTATCTATGGCAAATTTTTTGCGAAACAATATGTGTTTATTCTTATATTTTTCTTCAGGTTTATAGTCACTTTTCTCTATTTCCTTAAAAAATACATTTACGGGTGGTATATGCTCAAAAAGCTCGCTTGTTATTGGTTTCGCCACTTTAAAAGCCATCACATCAGCCCTCCTTTTAATTTATCATCACTTTATCTATATATTGTATTGTGACTTTTAAAATTTAATGTTTTGCACTTGCCTATTTATCATAGTTTTGTTTCTTTTTAACGTTACCGTATTTATATTAACTACAATATTACCCATCTGCCCACCACTGTTATCTAGTCTTAGCTCATCTTTATTATCGCAGTCAAGTGTTATAGCAAACTTCCTAGCTGTGGACAGCAGTATTTCGCCTAGATAACTATTGCTGTTTTCTGACAACTCACACCACCAGCTGCCTATCACATCTTGTGTAATTCCAAGCTTTCTTTCAACAGTACCATCAGCATTTAAGATATAACTGCAAGCGTTGTTTCTCCACTCACCAATTAATATTTCTGCTAGTTTTCCGTTAGTTTGTGGAAGAGCCAGAGGTTTGTTTCCGTGTTCGGTGTCAATTATCTTTTCGGGTAGACCCTTTACAAAAAGCTCCGACAGCTCGATGATTTTAACACCCTCGTGGTAAACTGCAGTTCGTACAGTAGTAGTATTGTCGATACTAAAAGGCTTGCTGTATCGCTGACTACGCTCACTCGGAGTAGATGTGTCTGTGGTGTAGTAAACCGTGTAGTCGCCAACAAGCACATCGGATAACGCTATAGTGTCTATGCAGATGGCAACCTGCGTGCAGTCTTCAAAGAACTGTCTGCCAAGTACTGATGTTATAATTGCATAGCTTTGTAACGTGGTATCATACTCCACCAAATACATACCTAACCCATTAAATGCACGTCTTTGCTGTGACTTGTATGGTGTCATATCATCTATTGCTCCATTGTCAGAGCCAAGAAGTTGTACATTTGGTGATAGATAAATGCCAGTAATGTTATTTGAGTAGGGCACAAAAACATCTTGCCCATCTTGCACCATAAATGTGAGCTGTGATATCTGCTTTTCTTCACACTGAGGTAGTGGCTCATTTGTTACTGCAATCTTGACAGGTTGCCCTGCTGTAGCGTGTGTGGCAGTGCATATTGCTTTGCTTTCGATATACCCCGTTGCGGTTATAGTCCCCTCGTAGTAGGGCACTAGCCACTCTAGTTCTCTAGTTCCATGTTTTTTCTTAATACCCAAACTCTCACCATTCACAAATAACTCGGCACACTCCGCATTGGTGTACACCCAGACAGGAACTACCGTACCCAGTGGCATATCTGTATGTGTCCAGTGTGGTAGAATATGTACAAAAGGCGTATCACTCCACACACTTTTATAGAAATAGTAGTGGTCTTTTGGGAAGTTTGCAGTGTCAATAATTCCAAAATCATGTGTCTTGGTCGGCCAAGCCATAGGGTTCGCCTCACCTATGTAGTCAAAACCAGTCCAGCGAAACTCACCACACAGATACGGCAGTGTTTCTACAAGCTCCCATGAGTCCCTCGCGCATAATCGTACACCCGAGTTGTCATACGACGAATTGTAGTGTATGTTTTGGTCGAAGAAAATTTCCTGTTCTGTGAGGTTTTCTATCTCTTTTCGTGGCTGGCCTTTGTCCCTCCACCATGTCTGTGTCCTGTAATAACCCCTTGTCTGCACTGTGTGTGGCGACTCGGTTGCTATAAGTAGCTGGTTTTCACGCTTTTGGTGGTCAAACTCATAGATAAAGCACCCACCGCCACCGTCGTTGTACCCTGCAACATCCAGTATAGCTCGGTTAGATTCTGAAACTTCACTTGTTCCTAGCACCCCAGCAGTAATACGACGTGTATCATCAAGCTCACGGACTATTGCCATCAACTCATTTGTTATTTCAGGGTTCATAGCAATAACTTCATTTCCGATACTCCACATAACTACGCTCGGGTGGTTTCTATCCCTTACAATAAAATCTTGCAGGTTCTTGACATGGCATTTCTCCCATATGGTACTATAATCATAAGCGACCTTTGGTTTTTCCCAGCCGTCAAATATCTCATCTATTACCATTATACCAAGCTCGTCACATAAGTCGTAAAACTCAGGGGAAAATGGATTGTGTGAGGTGCGAACAGCATTGCACCCCATATCCTTTAGCATAAGTAGTCGCTTGTGCCACAATGCTTTTGGTACCGCGGCACCCACACAGCCACCGTCGTGGTGTAGGCAGACACCTTTAAATAGCGTGTGTTTGCCATTTAGATAAAAACCCTTGTTGGGTACAAACTCGGTGGTTCGCAGTCCTAGTTTTAGCTCATAGCTATCAAGTATCATATCATTCTCGTTCAAAATCTCTACTATACAGCTATATAGATATGGATTTTCGCAATCCCACATTGTGGGGCTTTTAATTTTAAGCTCTGTTTTCAATATATTTTCACCAGCTATGGTTTGCACTTCATTTCTTGCAACACTTATGACATTGTCTTCGATGTCTTTTATCTTTATCAGCGCACTGACTATCTTGCTTGTCAGCGTTACAAGTTTTACCTCGGTATGTACCACTGCTTCGTCACTATCACATAGTATCTGCTTTAGATATACACCATCGTTTTTTATATACGCCTCGCCACCCGTCATTAGCCATACATTACGGAAAATACCTTGTCCGTTGTACCATCTACTAGACGGTTCTTTTGAGCCATCTACCTTTACAGCAATTAGATTTACACCGTCGGTTATCTGCTGGCGTATGTCCACACAAAACCCAAGATACCCATATTCGTTATGTGTAACTTCTATGCCGTTTATATAAACAGTAGCGTTGTTATACACTCCGTCAAACAGCACGAAATATGACCCACACTCGACCTTGCTCACCTCGAAATATTTTCTGTACCATAGTGTGGTAGTAGGTAGATAACCACCACGATTACCCGATGGATTTGTCTTATCAAACGGATTTTCTACAGAGTAATCGTGTGGTAGCGTCACCGCCGAAAAAAGCGTCATGTTCCTTGCAAAGTCTTTGTTAAACTCGACATCTACAGTTGTATATTCCCAGTTGTCGTTAAAATTAATTTTATTCATTTATTAATAACTCCTCTATTTCAATCTTAGCATCTTCATTGCAACCGTTTCATGTGTTTTCGGCTTTACAACTAAATTTATGCATGAGTATATTGCAGTGGTTTTTTGGATTCGCTTTTTAGCATCTCAAGCAAAAGGCTTTCTTTATACTGCATAATAACCTCATCATACTGTTTGTCGCCTGCAAGATTTGTTTTTTCACATGGGTCATTTTTCATATCATTAAGTTCTTGTTCACCGTTTTGTGCCAATACATATTTATACTGCTTATCCAAAACAACCTTATAGTTAATATCTTTTTTCTCATATCCGTTACGATACTCTATCATGCAATTATTACGCAAATTCGTGTCCGCCACCAGTGTGCTCTTTTGGCTTATTCCGTCCATATAGTAGGGGATATCCACTCCCAGCAGGTCACATATTGTGGGCGCAAAATCCACAGCAGATATTAAATCTTCACAGATGCGAGGCGTTGCGCGTGGCGTTTTTATAGCAAGAGGTGTGGACACCAACCCTTCGTAAAAGAACGGCCCTTTAGTCCAAAGCCCATGGTCACCCAGCAGCTCTCCGTGGTCGGCAGTAAAGATTATAATAGTATCGTCAAGCAAGTTTTCTTCTATTAATGTGTTCATAATTTTCCCTATATACTCATCTATTAGCTCAACCATTGCATATGTATGCCGTATACGCTTTTCACCATCTTCTTTGGATAGTCCACCTAAATGTGAGGGTGCACTTATCTTGCCACGTGACCATTCTCCGTTTAACAGCTGTGTATAACGTGCAGGACGTGTCGTTAAGTCATCAGCAGTGCCTATCGGTGTGCTATATTCTTTGTCCTTTATTTTGTTGTAGCATTCTGTCGGTGAGGAATATGGATGATGTGGGTCTGGAAAACTTGCAACCAAAAAAAACGGCTTATCTTTTTCCTTGCTCCGTATGTATGCAGACGTTCTCTCTCCCACAAATGCCGTGGAATGTAAGTTTTTAGGAACGTCATAACAGTCATTTTCTTTTGTATCAAACATCTCATCAGTGCCACCATTTGCATAAAACCATGGTATCATATGACCACCTATGCCATGATGCTGATTGACAAGCTCTATATAGTCAAACCCACGGTACGGCCCATGGAAATTCTGCCCCTCGTCTGTTTTATACCAAGCATCACATTCTTTGCTACCGTTCGATACATCGCCTCCATTCGGCTCAAAATGGATTTTCCCAATGCTTGCAGTATTATATCCATTATCTTTTAGGTGATACATTAAATTGTAGTCCTCATCTTTAGTCAGTATTCCATTTGTCCATACACCGTGATTGTGTGGATACATTCCGCTAAACAGTGTGTGTCTGTTTGGCATACAAATAGGATTTGCTACATAGTTTCGTGTGTACATTACAGAATCTTTAAACAAATCATCTATATTGGGTGTAGATATATTTTTGTTACCATAGCAACCAAGCGTGTCTTTCCTAAGTTGGTCGCAAATAATTACCAATACGTTTTTCTTCATAATACTATGTTACCTTTCTTTGTAGTCATTAATAATCATATGAGTAAAATACAAAATGTGGTGGTGTGGTGCCGTGAATGTAGTTTCCGTCACATTCTTTAAGCAAGACTGACTGCAACAGCTTTACTAACTCAGGGTTACTATCTGCTATATCAGTTTCTTCACAATAATCGTTTTTCAAGTCGTATAATTCAAACACTACTTGGTCTTTCATCTCTTTCCAACTTTCTCCGAAAAGTGGTAATTTGTAGCTATCGGTTATATATGTGCGGAGTTTATAACCTGTATTAGTAACTATCGCAGGTCCTTGCTCACTGGCAAAAACAACATAATCGTGCTCTTTTATTCGGCTAGTTATATTATTATAAACTTCCGAGATATATGACACACCATCATGGTTTGTACCACAATCAACATCTAGCCACTCTGCCATAGTTGCCATGAAGTCATAGTTTGTAACTAAGCGATGAATGCTTTTTGCTGCAATTTTACCAGATTGATAAAAAGCCAAAGGGACTTTTGTGCCACCCTCAAAGTTGCTCGCTTTCATACCAGTTCTGCCATTGTTACCATCAAAAATATCTTTTCCATATCCTGATGTGTATCGCACATTAAGGTTATCGATTTTTAATCCGTCAGCTCCAAAGTGAAAATTATGTCCTAGTCGTTGTCCTGTATAGTAAGGAGAATGTCCGTTGTCTGACGAAAAAATAATGAGCGTATTTTCAAGGATATCATTCTTTTGAAGTGTATCAAATATTTTGCCTACCGTTTCGTCAAGGCGTAACACCATAGAGGCATAGACCTTTTCGCTTAAATTTAGCTCTGTACTTTCTGCAACAGAAGCGTGTATTTCAGGTATAGAGAGCTGACCATGCGGTAATTGACTGGGGTGATATAAAAAGAATGGCCTATCCTTATTTTTTTCAATAAATTCAATTATTTTATTATCAAATATATCTTGCGAATAGACAGCTCGCCCATTTTCTATATCCTCACCATTTTTTTCATAAGTACTTTTGTTATACTGGTCAGAGGCACAGTTAGAATGTAAATTGCCCGTAATATCTATTCTTTCACCGTTTTCAAACACAAAAGGTGGATAGTAGCCGTGGCACATTTGGTGGTCATAATATCCATAATGATACTCCCAACCGTGCTTTTTTATAGCATCTCCAGTTGTGGCAAAGCCCCACTCTAGCTTGCCAATCTGCCCTGTTATATAGCCTGCTTTGCCAAAAAGCATCGGCAGAAACATTTCGCCACTGCGTTCTTCTATACCGGTATTATGTATTAGCTCATACACCTGCTCTAAACTAAGTTTGCCATCAGCATAATCACAATATATTCCGGCTTTTGTAAACTGCCATCTACCACAGTGGCAATCATGTACCCCACAGATTAAGCTTGCTCTTGCTGGCGCACAAATATGGCAACCATATGCATTTAAAAAGTTTGTCCCCTCACTGAAAATTCGGTCTATATTGTCTGTTTTAAAGTGTTTTTGACCGAAGTGACTAAGCATGCCTTGTCCCAAATCATCAGCGTAGATAAATATTACATTTGTTTTCCCAGCCACAATATTCCTCCTTTTTATATATAGCCATTTCCCTCATCTTTTTTACAATTACTTCGATATTGTTTAGGCGTTACTCCCTCTATACTTTTAAATTTTTTTATAAAGTTAGATGTATGCGTATATCCGACATATTCTGAAATATAGCTAATGGTATATTCTGTTTGCTCCAACATTTGTTTAACTTTATTATGTTTTAATTCCGAAATATAGTCCGATATATTTTTGTTTTCCTTGCTCTTAAAATAATGAGAAAGATTTGATATAGAAGTATTATAGTTATCAGCTAATTGCTTGATGGAAAAATTCATTTCTAAATACTGCTCATCAATTGTAGATTTTATTTCTTCTATATTCAGTTTAACTTTCACTATTTGGTTAATTTCTGATATCTCGTAGATGATTTTTTCCATAATACCACTAAGTGTATGCGTTGGGTTAATAGCATCTTCTGAGTTAATAGATAATATGGACTGTATTTCATCACTGCATTTTAGATTTGGCACATTGGGTATGCTATTATATTTATCCAAACACCCTGTCGATATTTCAAAACAGTAAATTTGTAGCACATTTAAATTCGACACAGTATTAAGGTTTGTAACAAGTATATTAAACGCATACATAATTTTATCAATATCTTTTTCTGTTATAGCATTTTTCAAAAGTTCAGAATCTCTCAATATCGTTCGGTAATCAATAGCTATATGCTCGTCTATATCTTTAAAATGTAATTTGGGCTTACTAAACTGTATACAATAATTTGCTGCCAAGTATGCTTCTTGGTATGCCACATGTATGTTGAGAAAATCTTTTTTATATGTGCTGATACCGCAGCCCAAGATTTTATTTTTTTGTGTGCCAAGTACTGCGTTTAAAAACGACTGGACAATATATTTATATTCCTCGTCCATAGCAAAAAGCAGAACTATTGAATTGCTGTGTATATAATTGTATTCAAATATATTGTAATTCTCGTTATCCTCAAGTATAGCCTGGCTATTTAAGTGCAACTGCTCCGATATAGGCAACACTACACATGCATAGCAATCTCTATCAATATTAATACCAGAAAATTTACACAAGCTATAGATATCATCTCTATTTTTCTCTTTAAATCTAATGTTGAACAACTTAAAAAGTATATCATCTCTTTGCACGCTCAATCTTTCTAGATTTGCCTCAGAAGCATTGGCACTTAGCGTTTGTATGGTTTCTGAAATTTCCTCAAAAAATTCACTTGTAAAATCTGGGTTAAGCCCTAAATCTTCAAAAGACTTAGTAAGTTTAAATATTGGAGTGTAGTTAAATTTTACAAATATAATTATAATAACGCTACCAAGCACAATGCTAATTAGTGCGTAAAACCAATATAAAGAAACATATACGTCACTATTTAAAGTCAATTCATCAATTGCAACAAAAGAATAAACTTCTAGACCGTCCAAGTCTTTATTGCTATTAAAATAATACTCAACTCCATCAATATTATATGTAGTTTCTTCGTTTTGCAGTAAAGTATCAATTTTTTCAATTTCTTTTTCTGTAATATTGTGATAGAAAACAATTTGTTCCATATCTTTCACATAAAAAAAGCAATCATTATATTGTGTAAGTGAAGAACATTCGTTAATTATTTCATTTATATCATAGTTAAATATCAAGTTGGACTTAGGATATAAATCTGTATAGTAATGCTCAAAAGGCATTATATATGCAATGTAATTATAGCTAATTCCATTTCTTGTAAATGCATAAGGAGCAATCCAACTACTAGCCGAACTTTGTAACGCTGTTTCAAATTTTCGCTGTAATTCAGGCGTATAAACTTCTGAAAAACGGTTTTGTGGTAAGCTTTCTATTCCATAGTACATTTCTTTACTGTGGCTATATAGTAGAATATCCTGTACAGTAGAGCTTTGAGATATACTTTCTTTTAACTCAATCTCTATATAAATATTTGCACCTAAATTGTCATTTATATAGAATTCTTGCAGGTGAATTTTATTTTTTAATATGCCACTAACATTTTTTATATTTTTTGTAATAGAGGAAAAATAATTTAGTGTACTCTTAGTATCAGTGTCAAATCTGTAGAATATATTTTTATTTTGAGCATCATTAATTTGAAATATAAACAAAACTGTAATAAATGCAACAGAAACCAACATTGCTGCAAAAAAGATTGATACAAACTTGATAATGATACGATTTGATGCTTTACTCATATATTTCCTCAATTCTCCTACTTAAAACGGTGCAAGATACGCTGAGTTACCATTTTTAGTTATGTAAATTATTATAGTTTAAAACTAAGTGTCATATTGTTATATACTACTATATTTCTGTTAATTTAGCTATATAAATACAAATAATGCAGTCGCTGTACCATAGCAAAAGCCACAGCACAGCACCACATCGTTATTAATAAATATTATTTAGAATAAGCTGCGTCATACATATTTTGATAGTAGGCAAGCACTTTATCGTACTGAAGTTTTTCGCACTGTTCTATGTGCTCCGCCCATTTCTCATCATCCATACCACCCATCAAAAATTCTGTAGTAAAAGATTCCAGATAAACTGTAAGCTCCTGCTCTAGTAGTTTAATTTGATTATATTCTGCATCAACTACAGGCATTGGAGTAGAGGTAGGATACTGATTTTTAAACAAATATTCTTCATACTGGTCAGAATAAACTTGTTTCTCTACAACATAACCTGGGTCAAACACCTCTGTATACTCAGAAGCACCGATTGAGTGGAAGAAATTCTGCATACCAAGTGTCGGACGATTACTTTCTACAGAATCGCCTTGTGCTGCATATTCTGTGTGTTTAACACGATAAGTTTTGTCTTCCTCATTCACTTCGTACAGGACACCTTCTTCGCCAAAATGTGCAACCAAAATGTTTTTACCAGCATTTGCTTCATCCATGTATCTAAATAGAACTTCTGGGTTCTCACAGCCTTCAAAAACAACCAATGCCTGTGATACAGGATTACCGTCATTTATTGTATATTTCTGTGCACCATCAGGTCCTATTAGTGGGTCGATAACTACATATTGGTCTTGGTTTCCTCCAAACATACCGACATTCCATTCTTGTGCAGAGCCATAAATAGCAGTCTCAGCATTAGTTTTTGCGTTTTTTGAAGACTCAGACAATGTAACTGTTTCAGGCTCCATAAGTCCTTCGCTATACAATGTGTGGAAAAACTCCATAGCAGCACGATAATCGTCTGTGATAGGATTAAAGCTTAACACACCATCATGAGCTGTTGTTTCTATTGGACTTTTTATGCCCATCATATCCCATGCTCCAAACATATCTTTAAACATCAGGCCAAAATGTCCGTCAAATGATGAAAATCCGATTTCATCTGCAACACCGTTCTGGTTAGGGTCACCATCTCTAAACGCAACAAGCACATCATAAAATTCTTCTGTAGTTGTTGGAGCTTCAAGACCAAGATTATCAAGCCATGTTTGATTGATAAACAGTGGTGCACGGCAAGTAGCGTGTGATTTTTCAGCTACAGATGGATAAAAATAATGTTTATCATCGCCAAGATATTTTGTAGCACCCTGCGCACTTGGGTATTGCTCATATATCCTTTGTAAGTTTGGCAAATACTCCATATAGTCATCAATGGGCACCACCAATCCAGCGTTAATAGCAGATGGTAGGTCAGGAATCGAGCCACCTATCATAGCATCAGGAGTGGCACCTGTGCTTATAAGGAGGTTCATTTTTTCGTTCCAAGCAGAATGTGGAATTTCTTCAAGGATAAGCTCCACATTAGTTTGTTGCTCCAAAAGTTCAAAAATAGCTTTCTCCGCTACGGGCATCTGTGAAGTTGCAGCTTGATAAGTAACCACATTATAGCTAACTTTCTCGTTGACAATAGGTAACCCCACTGGGTTAAAGTTACTTGTTGCTTCAGGCGTGGTGGTGCCTGTGGTAGAATTACCTACCGAGGAAGTAGAAGTGTCGCTTGGTTGAGTGTTGTCACTACAACCTACAATAAGACTGGATAGCATTATTGCCGCTAGGATAATTGCTATGCCCTTTTTAGATACAAATTTCATATTGCTCTCCTTTTTATTAGTTTATTAATCACAATCAGCCTTTTACAGAACCAATCATAACGCCTTTCACAAAATGCTTTTGAACAAATGGATATATTGCCAGTACGGGCAAGCTTGCTATAACAATGATTACATATTTAATACTTTCAGCTCTGCGCATCATCTCCATCATTAAGTCAGGGTCAACATCTGTTAATACCGTTTGACTAGCCAATAACATATCACGCAAAATCATTTGCAATGAATATAACGCGGAGTTGTTTAAGTAAATAAGGGATTTAAAAAAGTCATTCCATTGTGCAACTGCATAATATAGCGTCATTATCGCTATAATTGCTCTTGAGTTTGGAAGTACAATTCTCAGATAAAACTGGTATGTATTGGCACCATCAATAGATGACGCCTCCCACAGCTCATCGGGAATGGTGTTTTCAAAGAATGACTTACATACAATAAAATTCCAAATGCTAAACCCACCAAGTAGAATGATTGCCCAACGGGTATTTGTAAGACCTAACGAATCCACTTGCAAATATGTGGGGATTAGCCCACCGTTAAAGTACATAGTTATTAGAAAAAAAGTAATGAGCAAAGAGCGTCCATACAATTTTTTTCTGGAAACAGCAAACGATGCACTTACCGTAACGCAAACACTTATAATAGTTCCAACAATTGTATATATGATTGTATTTTGATACCCAAGCAATATTTTAGGGTCTTTTAATACTTCTCCATAAGTTTCAAAAGTTATCTCCAGTGGGAGAAAAAGAACCTCACCTCGGTTAACAGCATCAGGGTTACTAATAGATGCTATAACCACAAAATAGATTGGATAAAAAGATATAAATAGTATGATAGCAAGAAAAAACAATACTACTACATCAAAAATTTTATCAACCAAACAAGAACGTTTTTCAAACATAGATACACCTCCTTACTTAAAATAATCCAGTTCCACTGAGTTTTTTTGCTACTTTATTAGCCGTGATTAAAAGTACAATATTTATAATCGTATTAAATAAATCTATTGCAGTAGCATAACTAAAGTTATTCATTTTTAAACCAACGCTATATACATAAGTTGAAATAATCTCTGACTCTGAAATATTTGCAGAATTTTGCATAAGCAATACCTTTTGGAAAGATACATTCATAAGCTGTCCCAAGCGCATAACAAACATAGTTATTGTAGTAGGTGCAATTGCTGGTATATCAATGTGCCAAATTCTCTGTAGCTTATGTGCACCGTCAACGATTGCTGCTTCGTGGAGCTCTGGGCTAACTGTAGTAAGTGTTCCTATATATATAATGGCTGACCAACCTAGATTTTGCCATATGTCAGAGCCTACAAATATGTATCTAAAATACTCTGGAATAATTGTAAAATGCTGTGCATCGAGCCCTATGCTCTCTAAAAAAATATTAACAATACCAATACTTGGAGATAAAAATAAGTTTAGCATACCCACCAAAACAACAACAGATATAAAGTGTGGTGCATATGTTACCATCTGTACAGTTTTTTTAAACCAAGGAATGTTACAGTAATTTAGCATTAGTGCAAAAATAATAGGAACAGGAAAAGTGGCTAAAGATAGAATACTTAGCTGCAAAGTGTTTATAAGAATTTCTAAAAATCTTGGAGAATTAATAAAGGTTTCAAAGTGCATCAGACCTATCCACTCGCTCCCTGTTATGCCTCCTTTTGCGTTATAATCTCTGAAAGCTATCTGTATACCATACATAGGAATATAGTTAAAAAGTATTAAGAAGATTATAGCTGGTATTAGTAAAGTATACAGCGGTATAGATTCTTTGAATCTTTTAAGGTTAAATAGGTTCTTTTTGCTTGTTTCGTTATTAGCATTAATATTTTTAGTTTTAACAGCCAATACATTTACCTCTCTTTCATCTGTGCACCGAGTTAATATATAACTATGATTATTAAACATAATTCACAAAACAATAGTGCAAAATATTTATCAACTTGTCTGTGTGTCCAATTATAGCATCCAGCAAATAATCTGTATATATCCCATTTGTGCAACGATAATAACCACAACTCTTTTTTCAAAATCAAACTACAATTATCTAAAAAACAGTCAATAATTGAATATTAATAGTTGTTATTTGCATTAGTGTGAATAACAACTATGGACTATATCTGCGAAATATTACTTTTTTCAGTTTGTATTGTAGAGAGTGTAATCATTCTTATCCGTGTTAGATAAATTTAAAAAGCCTGTCTAAAAACTTACAACACCGCACTATAGTATTATAAGTTTTCAAACAAGCCCTGGTGCTCTTTCTTGATTTGTCCATACTGTGTATAGTTACATTAGCTAAACACTACAAAAATACTTTCAAGTTGAAAAAGAGTGGTATTATATTGATTTTTTTATCA
>CAYJFF010000065.1:0-16624 GCA_964369345.1 uncultured Oscillospiraceae bacterium | reverse complement strand
CCAAGTAGACGCGAGCTACCATACAGTGGAGCGTGCACTGGGGGTTTTTAGGGGGGCGAGAGCCTCCCTAAATCACATTTGGTTACTTGTTGTGATGGACAAGTAACGAAAAAGGGCAGAGACTACTACCGTGCACAAGGTAATCACAGGAGTAGAAACTACCACCCTAACACAACAACGAAGAAACTAATAGTAGCTCCACAATTCTGTGAAAAGTTAGTGCGTGAAAAATCAAAGATTTGCTATTGGTAGTACCAAGTAGGCGCGAGTTACCACACAGTGGAGCGTGCACTGGGGGTTTTTAGGGGGCATACCCCCTAAAGCACATTTGGTTACTTGTTGTGATGGACAAGTAACGAAAAAGGGCAGAGACTAGCACCTTGTACAAGGTAGTCACAGGAGTAGAAACTACCAGCCAAAAAGGGCAGAGACTACCACCGTGCACAAGATAATCACAGGAGTAGAAACTACCAATCACATGAGTAGAGAGTAATATCAGCACAAAAAAACCTGAGTACTAATCAAATTAGTGCTCAGGTTTTTATTATAGTATTTTATAGCTTGCCGTATAGTCTTGGGCCGTCTGCTACTTTTTCTTTTGGCTTTTCTTGCTTTTTCTCTACCACTGGGCGCTCAACTTTTGTGCCACCAACGATAGGAACACCACTAGCTACACCAGCAAGCAAGTCCGCATCTCTGCTCGCTGCTTTTTCCACAGGTTCACCAGCTGGGTGTGGAATACTATTGCTATCCTCAGGCTTTTTAGTGTCCTCACGCTTGGTGTATGGCTTGCTATTATATCCGCCCCTACCACCTGGTTTGCCACTGCGTTGCTTATCATTTTTATTATAGCGAGGGTTATTGCTCCTCTGTGGTCTACGTGCACCCTCAGCAGGCTCTACTACTACTCGTCTTGCTGGGTCCACACCTGTAGATGTAGATTTTACACCAGATATTTGTGAAATAGCACCGTGTATCACACGTCTTTCATATGGGTTCATAGGCTCCAGTGTTACACTCTTGCCTGTTTTCATTACTTGGTTTGCAATTTTTCTGGAAAGAGCTGTTAGTGTACGCTCTCTTTTTTCTCTATAGTTGCCTGTGTCAATATTAACACGGATATAGTCGCCTTCCTCACGGTTGGTAACTAGGCTTGTTAGATATTGTAGTGCATCCAGTGTCTCACCACGTCTACCTATAACACCGCCAAGGCTTGCACCTGTTATTTTCAGGCATACATTTTCCTCGTAATATGCTGGTGTTATTTCTATAGAGTCATAGCCCATTATAACCATTATCTCTTTTAGGTATTCTGTTGCTGTTTCCACTTTTTTGCGCACTATATCAGTTGGCACTATCTCTTTTTGAGAGGATTTATTCTCTGTTTGTGGTGCTACTGCTGGTTTCTCTACTTTATTCTCCACAGCTGGTTTTGCTTTTTCAGCCTCTACAGGCTTTGGCGCTACTGGTTTAGCCTGTTGCACAGGTTTTGGTGCTTGTGGTTTTGGCTGTGCAGGTTTTGCCTGTTGTGGGGCTGGTTTTTTTGGTGGCTGTGGCGCCGGTTTTGGTGCTGCTACTTTGGGTTGTGCTGGTTTTGCAGCTGGCTTTGGTGCTACTGGTGCGGGTTTTATATCGGGTAGCTCCACATACACCCTTACTTTTGCAGGTATTGTTTTTAGACCAAAAAACGCTTTCTTTGGTAGGTTTATTATTTCAAACTCAGCTTTTTCACGGTCTACGCCCAGTTGTGCGCAACCGTTATCAATCGCATCAGAAACATCTTTTCCCGTAGCTATAACTTCTCTTGTCATTGATCTTGCCTCCGTCTATTTTACATCGTCATCACTTACTTCTACATCTGTGTAGTCCCCATATAGCTCTGCATTACGCTTACGTGCTGCAGCAAGTTTTTGCTTGTTAGCTTCTTTTTGTGATAAAACTTTTACATCAACTGTTTCGCCTGTTTCACGTGCTTTTTTCTTTGTTTCTATCTTGTTTTGGCGTTCTTCTTGACGTAGTGCTTCTTGTTCTGCCTTTATTTTCTCTGCCATCTCTTTTGGGTTCCATAGTTTATTTAGAATAACGCTCTGTACCGCACCAAAAACGTTGGAGAATATCCAGTAAAAACCAACACCCAGTGGCACCATAGTAGTAAACCAAAGTGACATAAGTGGTGATATATACATCATAGTTTTCATAGAGCTATTTGCATTGTTAGCAGATGGGCTATTTCTCATAGAAATCATAGACATCATAAATGCTGTAGCACCGGATAGTAGTGGCACTAGCATATACATGCTAAACCAGCCAAATTCGCTAGGAGTAGCAGCCATGTCTATACCAAAATAAGTTAGGTTAAGAGAGCTTATTTTTTCGATATACTCGTTACCGATGCTGCTGAACATAGTAGGGTTTGACTGTACAGCACTAAGCATCCTTATCTCTATACCACTTACCATAGTATCAATACCATTGTCGGTCATTATCTGCATCATTGCGTCTACAGTTTCGTCAGGTATGCGCAAAATATGTGTTAGAGGTTTATATATTACGTCTATCAAGCCGAAAAGTATTGGCATCTGTATAAGCAGAGGGCCACAACCAGCAAGCATATTATAGTTTTCACGTTTGTATAGTGCCTGCATTTCTTCTTGCATTTTGGCTTGGTTATTTTTGTATTTATCTTGTATTTCTTTTATTTTTGGCTGCATAATTTGCATTTTTATGCTACCACGTTGCTGTTTGATTGCCAGCGGAATAAGTGCTAGCTTAATAAAAAGTGTAAACAGTAACAAAGCGACCATGTAATTTGGTATTACAGTATACATTAGCCACATAATCCATCCTAGCGGCGTACCGACTAGTCCCATTATCCAATCCATATATCTTTTCTCCTAATAAAATCCCCTACTTGGCATTTTTTTTGCTATCTTTTGTGCCTGCGAAAGGGCGTATAGTAAAATAATCGGGTACGGGGTCCACCCCACCTTTGCAAAAAGGATTACACCGTAAAAACCTAAAAAAAGCCATTACAGTGCCCTTTATAAACCCAAATTTATCTATCGCTTCCAGTGCGTATACCGAGCAAGTAGGGAAAAACCTACACGCAGGCGGTAGTAGTGGTGAAATATTTTTTTTGTAAAAAATCAGTGCTTTTTTGGCGGTCTCTGCTGGTGAATATTTATTATTCTTTTGCAAGGTCTTTACCTCTCACTCCCGTAAGAGCTGATAAGTGCTGCTCCATAGCAGCTTTTACTTTTTGCATTTTCACTGTTTTTGTGCGTACTCTTGCAACAAAGACAATGTCATAGCCACAGTCGTGATAACAGGATAACTCCCTAAAAGCCGCGGTAATAACACGCTTGCAGCGGTTTCTTTCCACAGCGTTACCCACTTTTTTTGTGGCAGTAATGCCTATTCGTGTTTTTTTGAAACGGTTTTTTTGCACGTATGTCACCAGTAATGGGTGAACCATATTCTTGCCCCTCTTATATAGGCGTGCAAAATCTCTATTTTCGTTTAAGGCTTCTACTTTAATCATGTGATATCCTTATAATACGCCATAGTAAAAAGTATAAAAAAAAGCGGTAAACATAATAGAATACGCCAGCCGCTTTATACATATGACTTACTGCACAGTTTTGCTGTGCCTCTGCAGTGTGTTAAAAACATCGGCAACTGTAGTAATAGTTTTGCTAGGGAGCACGCAAATGCCCCCTAAATAAATCTTTTTAGCTTGGATTATACTGCGATAGCAGCTCTACCCTTTGTACGTCTGCGAGCCAAAACTTTGCGGCCACTTGGAGTGGACATTCTTGCACGGAAACCGTGTACTTTACTTCTGTGTCTTTTCTTTGGTTGAAATGTTCTTTTCATTTTATTTTCCTCCTTCTACAAAACTTAAGGGGGTGGTAAGAAATTATAACCACAAAATCCCTTTAAGAGGCTTTCCTGTAAAACTAAAATCATTTATCAATATGCATAGCAAAATATCAAATAGACCTATGTTCCAAAAAACGCCTAATTTATAACACAATTACTGTGCCCCTTGCCCAAAAACCACATTTTTATTAGCATAAAAACAGCTCATAGGACAAAGGTAACCTTGCAATAAGATATTATAACCTTAATTTATAGGCAATGTCAAGGCTTTTTTATTATTTTTCTGCATTATTATTAAGACGTTTAAAATTTGCAGTGTTAAAAACTTGTTTTTTTATCAATATTATGTTATAATGTCTTGGAATAGGTAAATTTTTAAAAAGCAGGGCGAAAAGCTTGTTTCCCCTGTGAATATTTTAGTGTTACAGTGCATTTTTTATAGCTATTTTAGATTTTTTCGAATATGGCTATTTTTATGCACACTTCCGTTTTTTCTCTATGGACGTTATAATGCTAAAATCCTTGCAAGAAAACACTTGCATTTCCTCTATTATTTTCTTCACGTAATTTAGGGAATGAAACTTTTATATTAATGATTTATGCTGGTGTGGAGCAGCGGAATGGAGCACAAGTGATGGATTCTTTTAGCGATTTATTTTCTTACGTTTGCCGATATTGTCGGTCACAAATATCCGAGGTTGCTTATAACCTGTGGATAAACGACATCAAGCCACTTTCTTTTGATGGCAAAACTGCATACCTTTTTGTGGAAACAGAGTTTAAAAAATCTATAGTAGAGGAAAAATATCTGGGCCTACTAAAAGAGGCTTTTGAGAATGTACTAGGTTTTGAGGCTGATGTTATACTAACATATGTGGATAACGACGCAGAACCCGAGACAGAACCCGAGCATGCAAGCACAGACGACGCAAAAGCACCTGTTGTTATGTCTGGGACAGAACAGGACAACTTTGGTGGTGAGTATGAGTATACTTTTGACACCTTTATTGTTGGGCCATCTAACAAATTTGCACATGCGGCTAGCTGGGCAGTAGCAAGTAACCCTGCAAAGAGCTATAACCCACTTTTTATTTACGGTGCTAGTGGGCTTGGTAAAACACATCTAGTTTGCGCTATATGTGAGGAAATTAAAAAGAACAACCCAGACTACACTATTGTATATGTAAAAGGTGAAGAATTTACCAACGAGCTTATCACAGCTATCAGCCGTAAAGAAACTAGCAAGTTCCATGATAAATACCGTGTTGCAGATATGCTAGCGGTGGACGATATTCAGTTTATTGGTGGTAAAGAGAGTACACAGGAGGAGTTCTTCCATACCTTTAACACTCTGTTTGAGGGTGGTAAGCAAATTATCCTAACATCGGATAGACCGCCAAAAGAAATAAAAACACTGGAAGATAGACTGCGCACAAGGTTTGAGTGGGGTCTGCTTTCTGATATCCAGCCACCTGATTTTGAAACTCGTGTTGCTATTATAAGAAGAAAAGCCGAGCTACTGGGCTTTACTATGCCAGATGATGTATCGGAATATGTAGCAAACAGGCTAAAGAATAATATCCGTCAGCTAGAGGGCGCAGTGAAGAAACTAAACGCTTATAAACAGCTTGCAGGCTCTAGCCCGTCTATCTTGCTAGCGCAGAACGCTATAAAAGACATACTTAGCGATAACCAGCCAGTGCCAATGACTATAGACCGTATTATAACAGAAGTAGCACGTACATATGGTGTTTCTCCTGAGGATGTTCGTAGTTCTAAGCGTTCTGGTAATATATCTACAGCTAGGCAAGTGTCCATGTATATTATACGTGAGGTAACACAGCTATCCATGTCCACTATTGGTGATGAGTTTAATGGACGTGACCACAGCACAGTAGTATATGCCTGCCAACAAGTACAAAAAACTATAGGCAAGGACAAACATTATAAAGAAACTGTTGAGGATATCATCAAAAATATCCGTGCAACATAATAGTTGTATTAAATGAAGATAATAAAAATACATAACCTTATTCTTATTTCTTCCCTTAAAACCTATATTTCTTTTTTATGCGACAAAAACTGGAGAAAAACTATGTTAAAATGTTGAAAAAAAGCTCCAAAAACTTAGCAAAATCTTCAACAAGTTTTCAACATTCAACAAACAAGTTTAAACATGCACGTTTAAAAAATTTCCAGTTTCCACGCTTTCAACAATTTAACAACGAGTGCTTGTCTAAAAAAATTCAACAAAAACTCGCTTGTTAAAACGTTTTACAGACTTTTAAACTAATTCACACCCCCTACTACTACTACTATTATTTATCTTATTATATCTATATATATTGTCTAAATAAGGAGCGCTGTTATGGAATTTGTATGTAACTTAGAAACTCTTACCTCTGCTATCGTAAATGTAAGTATTGCGGTAGCACCAAAATCTGGTTTATCTGCACTAGAAGGTGTACTTGCTGTAGCAAAAAATGGCAAGGTAACACTAACAGGCTATAACCTAGAAGTAGGAATTACCACAGAGATAGAAGCTGATATAACAAAAGAAGGTGAGATTGTTATACCTGCAAAGCTTTTTTCTGACATTCTGCGAAAAAGTGATAGCGACATTATCGAGATAAGTGTAAACGAAAGACTGATGATTGATATTAATGTTGGTAAGTCCCACTATAATATTATCGGTATTTCTCCGCTGGAGTTCCCAGAGCTACCAACTATGAAAGACGGTAAAGGCTTTGCTATCGATAAAGATTTGATAAAATCTATGATAAACCAAACACTTTTTGCAGTTTCTTCCTCCGACGCCAAGCCAATACACACTGGTGAGCTGTTTGTGATAGGGGATAACTCTATTACTCTTGTTGCTGTTGATGGATTTAGGCTTGCTATGCGCAAAGAAAAAATTGCGATTTCTGAGAACCACCAGTTTGTAGTCCCAGGAAAGACACTTGCAGACTTGCTTAAACTAATAGATGGCGAGGGCGAAATGCTTGTTGAAATCTGTGACAAGCACATAATGTTTGTTGTTGATGATTATTGTATAATTTCCAGACTATTAGAAGGACAATTTCTTGACTATAAAACATCAATTTCCGGTGCATCAAATACTACAGTAGTGGTGAATACACGTGAACTGATGAACTCTATAGAGAGAACTTCTCTGCTAATATCCGAGAAAATAAAAAATCCGCTAAGAGTAAGGTTTGAGGAAAACTCAATTTTGATGTCGTGCTCTACTTCCATTGGTAAAGCATCTGATGAATGCGTTTCTTCGCTGGACGGAACACCGCTAGAGATGGGCTTTAATAATAAATACCTGATGGATGCGCTAAAATATGCAGACACAGATATGGTACAAATGAAAATCAACAACGCTATTTCTCCAATGAAAATAGTACCACTTGAGGGTGACGGATTTTTATTCCTTGTACTACCTATGAGGTTAAAAGCTGAATAAAAACAAAAGTGCACAAAAAGAAACAAATGCACACATGATTATACAATTAGTAATATCGCAGATGATAGGAGGTGTCACGAATGGCTAATAAAACAGAAATTGTTGAGATTAATACAGATTTTATAAAACTTGATAGCTTCCTAAAATTTGCAGGTATTGCAGAAACTGGTGGTATGGCAAAAGAAATGGTACTGGACGAGGTTGTTTTTGTAAACGGAGAAATATGCACTATGCGCGGTAAAAAACTGCGTGATGGTGATAAAGTATCGCTGGATATAGAGGACTTCGACAGTGTTTATGAGGTGAAGAAAGCTTGATAATAAATAAAATATGCCTCACAAACTACCGCAACATAACAGCGCTAGAAATGCTACCACACAAGTCTGTTAATATAATACATGGCGATAATGCACAGGGAAAAACAAACCTGATAGAGGCTATATATCTGCTTACGGGGCAAAAAAGTTTCCGTGGGGCAAAAGATAGCGATACTATACGCTTTGGCGAGGATATAGCGCAGATATCAGCTGAGTTTTTCTGCAATGGCAGGGAGCAGGAAGCACAGCTTTTCATAGGCAAGAAGAAAAAAGCTTTTCTCAATGAGGTGGAAATAACACCTAGCGAGATAATGGGCAGATTTTATGCTGTGGTTTTCTCACCGACGGAGCTTGCACTGGTAAAAGATGGCCCCGTGGTGCGCAGAACTTTCCTTGACAATGCCATTAGCCAAGTATTGCCAAGATATAGAAAAACACTCAACCAGCTAAACCGTGCTATTTATCAGCGTAACAGCCTGCTATCTGACATTCGCAAGAGAATAATGCCAGAAGATGTTCTGGATACTTGGGATATTAGTTTTGCAAAAGTGGCAGTGGCTATAATAAATGCACGCAGTAGGTATTTTGCAAGGATACAGCCGTGTGCTGTGGGCTATTATGAGGATATTAGCCACGCTGGTGAGGCTATGTCGCTTAAATACCGCTGTGGTATACCTGACTATGATGTGAGTTTTTCGCCCAGCGAGGGTGAGGAGTTTATTATAAAAAAGCTACGCGAAACACGTGAAGAAGATATAAAAAATGTTCATAGCACCATTGGCCCACACAGGGACGATTTTGAGATAAATATAAATGGTGAGCCAGCAAGGAGTTTTGGCTCTCAGGGACAGCAACGTAGCTGTGCACTGGCTATAAAACTGGCAGAGTGCACCGTGTTAGAGCAAGTAACAGGCGAAAAACCTATAGTGCTACTGGACGATGTGTTAAGTGAGCTGGACAAAAAAAGGCGCAAGTACTTCCTTAGTGGAATACCTGATACGCAGGTTTTTATAACAGGCTGTGATAGGCTATCTATAGCAGGGCTGGGTAGTGGCAAATTGTTTCACATGGAACATGGTATTCTAAGAGAACGAAGCAAAAAAACGTCAAAAAAATGAGGTTATAATGTTTATTTATCTAGGAAATGATGTAGTAGCTAAAAATTCTGATATAATTGGCGTTTTTGATATAGACAACACCACAGTGTCAAAGGACACAAGAAATATGCTTAGTAATGCTGAAAAGAATGGTAGGGTAGTAACTATAACTTATGACCTACCACGTTCTTTTGTTATTACCTCTAAGAAGAAAAGAAAGAAAAAGGCTAGCGATGACGTGCATACAGTTTATTTGAGCCAGATTTCATCTTATACGCTGAAAAAACGGACATTCCAGAACAAGGAGAATAAAAAACGTGGATATTAATAAAGTTGAGCAAAATTATGACGAGACCCAGATACAGGTACTAGAAGGGCTGGAGGCTGTTCGTAAACGCCCTGGTATGTATATCGGTTCTACATCTTCAAGGGGTCTGCACCACCTTGTTTATGAAATAGTTGATAATGCAATAGATGAAGCACTGGCTGGCTTTTGTGACCATATAGAAACATATATATTGCCAAATGACATTATAAAAATTGTAGATAATGGCCGTGGTATACCTGTGGGTATCCACCCAAAAATGCAGATACCTGCTGTTACTGTTGTTTTTACAGTGCTACATGCCGGTGGTAAATTTGGTGGTGGTAGCTATAAGGTTTCTGGTGGTCTGCATGGTGTTGGTGCGTCCGTTGTTAATGCGCTGTCTGAGTGGCTAGAGGTAGAAGTGCACGACGGTAAAAATATATACAAACAGCGTTTTTCTCGTGGTAAGATAATTACAGAGCTTGAGATGGTGGGCGAATGTACTGACAAAGGTACTATAGTAACATTTAAGCCAGATGCTGATATTTTTGAGGACACTGTTTTTGACTATGAGGTGCTACATGCAAGACTGCGTGAGCAAGCTTTCCTAAATGCTGGCGTGCGTATGACTATAATTGACGAGCGCGAAAAAGAAGAAATAAAAGACAGTATGTGCTACGAGGGTGGACTTTGTTCATTTGTTGAGTACTTGCATAAAAGGCGTAATGTAGACCCAGTGCACGAAGAAATTATCCGCATGAAAGGCGATAATGGAGAGAGCACAGCAGAGGTAGCTATGCAGTACAACGATAGCTACAACGAGGTTATATATTCTTTTGCTAATAATATTAGGACTGCAGACGGCGGTACGCACGAAGAAGGCTTTAAAACTGCTCTAACACGTGTTATGAACGACTATGCGCGTAAGAATAATATACTAAAAGAATCTGACAAAAACCTAAGTGGTGAGGACGTGCGTGAGGGTATGACCACCATAATATCTGTTAAACTGCACGAAGCACAGTTTGAGGGACAGACAAAGAGCAAGCTTGGTAATAGCGAGATAAAATCTCTGCTTAATACCATAGTAGGGCAGAAGCTGTCAGAATATTTTGAGGAAAACCCAACTGTTGCACGTGCTATTATAGACAAGGCGCTAACTGCTAGTAGGGCGCGTGAGGCTGCAAAAAAAGCTAGGGATATGACACGTAAAAAGTCTGCACTGGAGAGTGCTGCACTACCTGGTAAGCTTGCAGACTGTGCAGAGAGAGATAATATCCGTACAGAGCTGTACATAGTAGAGGGTGACTCTGCTGGTGGCTCTGCAAAAGACGGCAGAGATAGACGTTTTCAGGCTATTTTGCCACTATGGGGTAAAATGCTTAACGTAGAAAAAGCAAGGATAGACAAAGTATATGGAAATGAGAAACTAACCCCTATTATAACTGCGCTGGGCTGTGGTGTTGGCCACGATATAGACCCCTCAAAGATACGTTATAACAAAGTTGTTATAATGGCGGATGCAGACGTGGACGGTTCACATATCCGTACATTGCTACTCACATTTTTCTTTAGATTTATGCGCCCACTGGTAGAGCTTGGGCATATATATATAGCACAACCACCACTGTTTAAGATATCCAAGGGCAAGAATGTGCGCTACGCATACTCTGACGAAGAAAGAGATAGATGCATAGCAGAGCTTAACCCAGACGGTACAAGCAAAATAGACATTCAGCGCTATAAAGGTCTTGGTGAGATGGACCCACACCAGCTGTGGGAAACTACTCTGGACCCAGAAAACCGTGTTATGCTACAGGTTACGCTTGATGATGCTATACGTGCAGACGAAACATTTAGCATACTTATGGGCGACAAAGTAGAGCCACGTAAGGAATTTATAGAAACAAATGCAAAATATGCCAAACAGCTTGATATCTAACATATTTGCTGAGAAGAACGTGGCTAATGAAGTTATAAAGGAGTTATAGTTTTGGGTAACGATATAAACAAAAATGGTGGAAGACTGATACAAGTAGATATTGATAAAGAGATGCGAGATAGCTTTCTTGCATACTCTATGTCTGTTATCATAGACCGTGCACTGCCAGATGTTAGGGACGGTCTGAAACCCGTACACAGGCGTATACTATACACAACAGAGGAGCTAGGGCTGACACCGGATAAACCGCACCGTAAGTCTGCAAAAATAGTCGGCGACGTGCTAGGTAGCTACCACCCACATGGTGATGCCAGTGTTTATGATGCCATGGTGCGTATGGCGCAGAGATTTTCTCTTAGATATCCACTGATTGACGGTCACGGAAACTTCGGTTCTGTGGACGGTGACCCAGCGGCTGCTTATCGTTACACAGAGGCACGTATGAGCAGGATTTCTGCATATATGCTGCGTGACATAGACAAAGATATTATAGACTGGACATCTAACTATGATGACAGTAAAAAAGAGCCAACTGTTTTGCCCAGCCGTTTTCCAAACCTGCTTGTAAATGGTAGCACTGGTATAGCTGTTGGTATGGCTACAAATATACCACCACACAATATGGCAGAGGTTATAGACGGTGTGTGCTGTTTGATAGACAACCCAGATGCAACCCTTGACGAGCTAATGGAACACATACACGGGCCTGATTTCCCCACTGGTGGCACAATTATGGGCTATGCTGGCATACGTGCGGCATATGCTACAGGTAGGGGCAAGATAACACTGCGTGCAAAAGCAGAGATAGAAGAGTTTAAAAACGACCGTGAGCGTATAATTATTACAGAGATACCATACATGGTAAACAAAGCACGTACAATAGTTAAAATATCTGAGCTTGTAAAAGAAAAGCGTATAGATATGATTAGTGACCTGCGTGATGAGTCCGACCGTGATGGTATGCGCATAGTTATAGAGCTAAAACGAGATGCAAATGCACAGGTAGTGCTTAACCAGCTATTTAGCTATACACAGCTACAGGAAACTGTGGGTGTTATTATGCTTGCACTTGTGGACGGTATACCAAAGGTTCTTAACCTAAGAGAAATACTAGAAGAATACGTAAAATTCCAGTATGAGATAGTTACAAGACGTACACAGTACGACCTGAAAAAAGCAAAAGAGCGTGAGCATATACTAGAGGGTCTGAAAGTTGTGGTTGATAACACTGATGAAGTTATCAGCATCATACGTAATTCAAAAGATATACCGGACTCTAGGCAGAACCTAATAAACAGGTTTGCTATTACAGAGATACAGGCTGCTGCTATAGTTGCTATGAGAATAGGCCAGCTATCAGGCATGGAGCGTATCAAGATAGAAGAAGAACTAGAAGAAATAATGAAAAAAGTTGCAGAGCTGACATTTATCCTAGAGCATGATGAAGAAATATACCGTATCATCAAAGAAGAGATAGCTGTTATTCGTGCAAAGTATGGCGACGAAAGACGCACAGATATACAGATGGTTAGTGGCGAGGTGGATATAGAGGACCTAATACCAGTAACTGACTGTGCTATTACACTAACACATTTTGGTTATATGAAACGCCAGCTAATGGACGTGTATAAATCTCAGCGACGTGGTGGCCGTGGTATTACAGGCATGACAAGGCGTGATGAGGACTATGCAGAGGAAATATTTATTTGCTCTACACATGACTATGTACTGTTCTTTAGCAACAAAGGTAAAATGTACCGTATAAAAGGCTATGAGATACCAGAAAGCTCACGTACAGCACGTGGCACACACTGGAGCAATATATTACCACTGGATAAAGAGGAAAAAATAACTGCTACTATAAAAGTTACTGGTATGGAGGACGAGAGTTACCTGGTTATGGTTACACGTAAGGGTAAAGTAAAACGTACTAAACTCTCCGACTACAAGAATATACGTAAGGGCGGTATAATAGCTATTAATCTTGCAGAAGATGACGAGCTGGCTTGGGTTAAAAACACAAGTGGTGAGGACCATATGATTATAGCAACTGCACAGGGTAAGGCTATACGCTTTAGGGAGCAAGATGCACGCCAGATGGGCAGGCTTGCTGCTGGTGTGCGTGCTATACGCCTAGCAGATGATGACTATGTTGTGGGTATGGCGCGTGTGCGTGAAAATGCTGATGTGCTGACTATAACAGAAAAAGGTGCTGGCAGACGTACTGCTATTAGTGAATATAGGCTGACATCACGTGGTGGTAAGGGCATAACAAACTACAAAACCACAAGCAAAGAGACACTTGTTGCAGGTATCAAGATTGTTGATGAGGACGAGGATATCATCCTAATTTCTGATGATGGTATTATTATCCGTATGCCTGCTGCACAGATAACAAGACAGTCACGCTATGGTGGCGGTGTGCGTGCTATGCGCGTGGCAGAGGGTAGCAGGGTGGTTTCTGTTGCTCGTGCACCAAAAGAGGAAGAACAGGGCATAGAAGATGCTGATGATGCAGATTTCGAGGATAATGACGAGATAGTAACCGAAGAAAACACACAAAGTGAGGAATAAGCTTTGGGTAGCTTATTTGTGAGAAGATTTCTGGCTGGCTTTATTATGGTGGCGATGTTGTTTACATTGTCATCATGTGGCGAGCCTGAATATCTTTCTGTGAGAGTTGATGTAGATGGATATGCAGATAATCTGGACCCACAGTTCTCTGTGGACGAGACAGGACTGCTAGTTATAAAAAATACTTTTCGTGGGTTGTTTAGCATTGATGAAAATGGTGAAATACAGCCAGAAATTGCAGAGAGCTATAAGGTGAGTTCTGACGGAAAAACGTATACATTCTCCCTGCGTGATGATGCTTACTGGAGTAATGGCGAGCCTGTAACAGCAGATGATTTTGTGTTTGCGTTCGAGAGAATGTTTGATAGCAAGTCACCGTCACCATATGCACAGCAGTATATATCCATAGAAAATGCAAGTGAGATATTGGCTGGTGAGATAGATATATCACAACTTGGTGTAAAATCTACTGGTGAATATACACTTAGTATATCGATTGTAGAGGAAAATGGCTCTTTTTTGGAGAGCCTAGCGCAGACACCCACCATGCCATGTAACGAGCAGTTTTTTGATGAAACACGTGCAAGGTATGGTATGTCAAAGGCACACATAATGGGTAATGGCCCGTTTTTTGTGAGTTACTGGGATGCTACTAGCTATGTTTTGCTACAGAAAAATGATGATTATTATGATAATGGAGAAGTGCTTAGCCCCTATGTGTATATTTATATGGACAGGGCAGAGGAGGACGGAGAAACTCTACTAGATATATTCATTGATGATAAATCTGACTTTTACTATGCAGTGGAGGAGGATATCCCACAGCTACAGTCAGCAGATGCTGTTATAAAAACACTGGACGATAGAGCATGGTCGCTGATGTTTAATAGCGAGGATACTGCACTATCAAACCAAAATATACGCGTGGCAATGCAAATGGTGCTGAACAGGGTGGATATAGCTAACAGGATAACGGACGAGTACAGTCTTTCTGACAGTGTTATCCCACCAGAAGTTACTGATATTTCTGATGATTTTGTTGCGCCTATTTCCTATGATGTGGAGCTTGCAAAGGAGCTGTATAGTAGGGGATTGCAAGAAACCACTATAGGCGAAATAGACGGAATATATATACTAATACCAGAGGATATGGGAATGGAAACGCTGGCTTCTTATATGATTAAGCAGTGGAAAGACCACCATAACCTGTATGTAAATATAGATGCTGTGCCATATGATGAATATATAAATAGGCTGGCAACTGGTGACTATGATATGGCTTTTATAGAGCTTAGGAGCTCTGCAAACACACCATTTGATGTGCTAGAGAGCTTTTACACGCATAGTGAGAAAAATATATATGCTTATAGTAACAGCGAGTATGATGCACTAATTGAGAGCGCAGAGAGAACATCTGATAAAAACGAGCTTGCAGATATTAGTATAGAGGCAGAAAAAGTGCTTGTACATACTGGTGTTTTGTATCCATTATTTACAGCACAGAGCTACTATGCATTTAGTAGTGGCAGTGGCGGTATAGATATAAATAATGGATATTTGGATTTGGAACATGCTTACAGAGAGTAATATAACTAATATAATATACTAATTGTTTTGAAATAAAAATACAATAAGTATAAATTGGTTTTAATATACAATAAGTAAAGGTGATATAATGAGTAAATCAATAGCAGCAATTGCAACAGCTTGTGGTGGTGGCTTGGGCGTTATACGTATCTCTGGTGAGGACGCTTTTGTTATCGCTGATAAAGTGTTTCGTGGGAAAAAATCCCCGACAAAAATGAAAGGCTTTACAGGCACTTTTGGTCATGTCTATGATGAAAGTGGCAAGATAGATGAGGCTGTTGTTTTTACTTATAGGGCACCACACAGCTACACAGGGGAGAATGTTTGCGAGATATCCTGCCATGGTGGTCGTTTTGTTCTAGAAAAAGTGCTATCAGCTGTTATAAAAGCTGGTGCTGTGCCTGCATCTGCTGGTGAGTTCACAAAGAGGGCACTGCTAAATGGCAAGATGTCACTTACTCAGGCAGAGAGCGTTATAGATATAATAAATAGTGAAAATAGGCAGTCACTCTCTACCGCTTTGGAGGTAAAAGAGGGTGCGCTTTTCCGTGTAATAACCAGTGTGATAGGTGAGCTTGTAGACATTATGGCGCATATATCTGCGTGGATAGACTACCCAGAGGAAGACGTTGAGGCTGTGCTATTTGCTGATGTTGAGAGCGTTGTATCTACACAGCAGAATATACTCATAGACCTTGTAAAAAACTACGACAAAGGCAGAATGATGCGAGAGGGCATAACTACTGCTATTGTGGGTAGCCCCAATGTAGGTAAATCTACACTGATGAACTTGCTAGCTGGGTACGAGAGAAGCATTGTGACGGACATTGCAGGCACGACAAGAGATGTTATAGAGGAGCAAATAAGGCTGGGCGATATTATTTTAGCTGTCTCTGACACTGCTGGTATTAGAGAAACAGGGGATATAATAGAGCAGATAGGCATAGACCGTAGCGTTAGTAGGCTGGAACAATGCCAGCTGATACTTGCTGTTTTTGATAGCTCAAAGGCACTTAGCGACGCAGATATTTCACTGCTAGAGAGACTGAAAGGGCGCTATGCTATTGCTATATTTAATAAAGCTGACCTAGAGAGCAGGGTGAATGCTGACACTGCAAGCAGATATGTGGCAGACACAGTTAGTATATCTGCAAAGACTGGTGAGGGGATAGAGCAACTGGAGCACAAAATAGCAGAGCTTGTGGGGCTGTCCAGTCTTGATAGTACATCTCTGCTTATATCTAACCAAAGACAGCTGAGCTGTGTTGTAGATGCATATAAGGCACTGGAACAGGCAAAAGAATCGCTGAGTTTTGGCATTACGCTTGACGCAGTTTCTGTAAATATAGAAGAAGCAGTAGATGCATTGCTATCACTTACAGGCAGAAAAGCCTCGGCTGATGTTATAGAGCGTGTGTTTGAGCGTTTTTGTGTTGGCAAATAATCTAG
>CAYJFF010000064.1:0-16937 GCA_964369345.1 uncultured Oscillospiraceae bacterium | reverse complement strand
TATATCCTCTCTAGCTTGATGAAACTAGCCATTAATCTCTTGGTGCTACCACTATCAAAGGCAATCTCTACCAGATTATCCCCACCCATAGGTGTAATAGAAAGCACCTTACCATCACCAAATTTGTAGTGACGGACACGCTCACCAACAGTTATGTCAAAGACTTGTTTCTCTGTAGGCATAGCAGATGCAGACCTTGGGATTGGCGATGCAAAACTTGATGCCTGCGAAGTAGTAGCAAAGCTAGAGCGACCATTCTCGTCCTTACGATTTAGCAAATCACTGGGTATCTCTCGCAAGAAGCGTGATGGTCGGTTGCGAGAAGTCCTACCCTGAAACATACGCTGTGTGGCTGTTAGTATATGCAGTTGTTTTTTTGCCCTTGTTATGCCAACATAGGCAAGCCTACGCTCTTCTTCTATCTCTGCTGGGGTGGCTATGGAGCGCGTGCCAGGGAAAATATTTTCCTCCATACCCACTATAAACACTTGTCCAAACTCCAAGCCTTTGGCAGCGTGTAGGGTCATCATAATAACATAATCAGCACTGTCATCAAGCGAGTCAAGGTCAGTGTATAGAGCAATTTCCTCGAGAAACCCTGCGAGTGTAGGGTTCTCTGTTTCGTCCATATATTTCTGTACTGTAGTCTCAAGCTCTTTTATATTCTCAAGTCTTGTACGGCTTTCATCATCTGCCTTAGCTATTAGCGCTGTCTTATATCCACTTCTGTCTAGCACAGCATTTAGCGTGTCTATTAGCGTGCAGTCCTCTGCCTCGCGTGCTATGTCGCTTATCATTAGCGCAAAAGCCTTTAGTGGAGGCGATTTTTTACCAAGTGGCGCGTAGTCATCTGCATTTAGTAGCACTTCAAACATACTCATGCCCAGTGTTTGCGCTATCTCTGCCACCATGCCAATAGTCGCAGCACCAATACCACGCTTAGGCTCGTTTATTATGCGCTTTAGGCGTAGGTCGTCGGCAAAATTATTCACTACCTGCAAATATGCTAGTACGTCTTTTACCTCTTTGCGGTCAAAAAACTTTCTGCCACCTATTATTTTGTACGGTATACCACGACGTATAAACATCTGCTCCATGCTCTGTGATTGGCTGTTTACACGATAAAGTACAGCGTTGTCGTTGTATCTTCCGCCATCCTTTACAGAACGCTCTATCTCGTTTGCAACATACGCAGCCTCTCTTTGCTCGTCTTGTGCATTGTAGTGGGTTACTAGCTCGCCACCGTCGTTTGATGTCCATAGTGTCTTGCCTTTTCTGCGCCTGTTATTTGCTATAACTGCGTTTGCGGCATCTAGTATGGAGGACGTAGAGCGGTAGTTTTGCTCCAGCCTTATAACTTTTGTGTCCTCAAACTGTTCCTCAAACTGCAAGATATTCTCTATAGTAGCACCACGGAACTTATATATACTCTGGTCATCATCACCCACAACACAGATGTTATTGTGTGACTTAGCCAGCAAATGTACAAGCCTGTACTGTGTCATGTTGGTATCTTGGTACTCGTCTACCATGATATATTTCCATCTATTCTGGTACTTTGCAAGAGTGTCTGGGTTCTCGCTTAGCACCTGCACAGCTAGTATAATTATATCATCAAAGTCCACAGCATTTGCATCTTTTAGCTTTTTTTGGTATCTCTCGTACACCTTGCCAGTGACTTGGTTCATATACTCGCTGTCGTCTTCTACAAGGTCTTTTGGCGATAGCATATGGTCTTTTGCACGGCTGATAAGGCTAAGTAGCATACGTGGCGCATAGCTTTTCTCATCATAATTAAGCTCCGACATACTTTCTTTTATAACACGCAAGCTATCATCTGTATCATATATAGTAAAGTTTTTACCATAGCCCAGTTTTTCTATTTCAGCACGCAAAATACGCACGCATATGGAATGGAAAGTAGCAGCTGCTATATCTTTTGCGTCCTCGCCCAGTGTTGCTGTTAGACGCTCTCTCAGCTCGCCAGCAGCCTTGTTAGTAAAGGTAATAGCCAGTATATTCCATGGCTTGGGTGGGCGAACAGCCATTATCCTCGCTGTATGTGCTATACCCTCGCCAGTCTTTGCACAGTTGCGTATAAGCTCGGTTTCATCATCAGTCATCAGCGGTATTTCATCACTAGCTAGCATTTCGCCAAAACACATGATGTGTGCAACACGCTGTATAATCACTGTGGTTTTACCACTACCCGCACCAGCCAGTATTAGCAGGGGGCCTTTTACTGTGTGAACAGCTTCTTTTTGCATATCATTTAGGTGTGCTATAGGAATATTTGCTACTTGCTTTTTTAGCAAGGAGTATTCCTGTGTAGTTATATTACTCATTTACCATGTCCATTCTCACAAATTTAGTTAATACATTTTTCATTATATCAAATTTTTAGATTTATATCTATACAAAAAACAAAAAATTTGGTATAATTATTTTCAATATTTTTGGTGCTTTAGTAGCATGCAATAAATTGTGCTATTTAGCACACAATTATAATGGAATAATATATTAATAAGGAGTTTTTTTCTATGGTAACAGAAATTTTTAATTACGTCGAGCCTTTTGTAGCAAACTGGGGACCTGTTTGGCCGTTTGTCACATGGGGCGTTATAATGGTAATTACAGTTATAGCATATTTTCTTTTGGTAAAACTGGCTTTGTGGGTGATAAAGAAGGCACTGGACAAGTCCTCCATTGTGCCAGTAGCCGTACCACTTATACTTACTACATCTAAGATTTTCTTGTATGTTATGCTACTCATGTCCATAGCGCCAGATTTTGGCATAGAAACCTCGTCTATAATAACAGCACTTGGTGCAGTTGGTCTAGCTGTTTCGCTTGCTGTAAAAGACAGCTTGTCAAATGTTATGGGTGGCGCACTGCTGGTTTTTTATGGCACATTCAAGCTTGGCGACTATGTAAAAGTGGGTGATGTAGCTGGCTCTGTAGAGTCCATTGGGCTTATACATACCACGCTGGATACTTTCGATAATATGCGTATAAGCATACCAAATGGTGTTGTTAGCAACTCGACTATTATCAACTATTCTGCTAACGACACTCGTCGTGTAGATGTAAGCTTTACTATCTCCCGTGGTGCAGATATAGAGTATGCGAAGAAAACGCTAAATGCCGTAGTAGACAGGCTGCCAATGGTACTGGACGACCCTGCACGCTCTATCCGTGTGGAAAAACAAAACGACCTGGGCATGGAGCTGTGGGTAAAAGTTTGGGCAAAAAATTCAGACTACTGGTCTGTAGCATATGATATACAGGAGCAAGGCAAGCAAGCACTGGACAAAGCTGGTATTGAGCTACCTGTAAGAATAATGAACACTACAACGGAGCAACAGGGATAAAAACCGTGATAATTAACAATACTATTCACAAATAAAAAATGTGGAGTGTTGTTATGAATATGAAAATAAAATACCTGTTGTTGTGTATACCCATGTTGGTGACTGCGTGCGCAAAAGAAGAAGTTATCCCCATAACACCGCCTATAGTTGTTAGTGCCACAGATGTTGTGGATTACTTGGTGGATTACTACGAGGTACAGGACACAGCACCACTAAATGATACCTTGATAGATGAATATATGGGCATATCTAGTGATGATGTACAGAGCTATTATGGCTATATCAGCCTTGCACAGGGTAGCCCAGACTGCGTTATTTATGTGGAGGCAGTAGAGGGCGAGGCAGAGAATATAGCAGATAGTCTGGAACAAGTGCGTGACTTTTTGGAGTCGGCATATGTAGAGGACGGCACAGCATATGAAAAAGCCAACAATGGCAGAGTATATGTATATGATAATGACTGCTATTTATTAATAGGTGGCAGGAGTGAGCTGGACCCAGCAGAGGAAACAAAAGCAATGCTCGAGTATTTGGAGGAGCAATATAGCCCCAAATAGATAGCATTACGTACAAAGGCGGTGACATCAATGATTTTTAGCACAATACTTTTTCTTTTTAGGTTCATGCCAATTGCTTTTGGCGTTTACTATCTAACACCAAAAAAATATAAGAACTTTGTTATATTCATTGCCAGCCTGATATTTTATTCATGGGGCGAGGTGCGTTATTTTCCTATAATGCTAGCATCTGTTGCTGTGGACTATATCGCTGGTAATATGATAGAAAAAAACCGTGACAACCCACTAAAATGCAAGATGTTCCTTGCTATGTCCATGGTATTTAACCTAGGTATGCTGGGATTTTTTAAGTATATCAATTTTTTTATAACAAACATAGCGCTTGTAACAGGGCTGGAGCTATCACCAGTGCATGAGCTTGCACTGCCACTGGGTATCAGCTTTTATACTTTCCAGACCATGAGCTATACTATAGATGTGTACCGTGGCAAGGTAAAAGCCGAGCGAAACTTGGTGGATTTTGCAGCCTTTGTTGTGCTGTTCCCACAGCTTATAGCAGGGCCTATAGTGCGTTACACAGACATCAGCCGAGAGCTAAAAGAACGCAAGGTAAATCTTACACAGATACAGAGTGGCATAGGGCTGTTCATACAGGGTATAGCAAGGAAAGTGCTAATAGCAAACAGTGTAGGTGCGCTGTGGTCACAGGTAGAAACCATGGATTACACCACTATATCTTCTGCAATGGCGTGGCTGGGCATACTGGCTTTTGCACTGCAAATATACTTTGACTTTTCAGGCTACTCGCTAATGGCTATTGGTATGGGACGCATGCTAGGTTTTGATTTCCCACAGAACTTTAACAACCCATATATAGCACGCAGTGCTACGGAGTTTTGGCGCAGATGGCATATGACACTGGGTAGCTGGTTTAGGGAATACTTGTATATACCACTGGGTGGCAACCGCTGTGGCAAGTGGCGCAATGTGTTCAACTTGTTTGTTGTATGGGCAGTGACAGGTTTTTGGCATGGTGCTAGCTGGAACTTTGTGCTATGGGGGCTATTGTTCTTTGTTATGATATCTATAGAGAAGAATGGCTTGCTAAAATTCCTAGAAAAACACGCTGTGCTTAGCCGTGTGTATATGATACCTATGATACTCTTTAGCTGGGCACTTTTTGCCATTACAGACTTTGGCAAGCTGGGCGACTTTTTGGTAGCTATGTTCACTATGCGTGGTGGCATGGACTGGCTGTATTATCTACGCAACTATGGCTTTGTGCTACTTATAGGTATGGTGCTTTCCACCCCTATCATAGCAAAAATTACCGAGAAATACCCAGTGGTAAAAAAGCTAGAAACACCCATACTGCTTATTTTGTTCCTAGTGAGCGTTGCATACCTTGTAGACGCAACTTATAACCCATTCCTTTACTGGAATTTTTAGGGAGGTGGAGAGTTTGAGTATAATAAAAAAATATCCACTACTTGTGGCGTTTGTTTTTATATTAGTAGTGATTTTTATAGCAGATTTGCTAAACCCAGACCGTGAGTTTTCGGAGATGGAGAACAAATATCTAGCAGATGTACCACACTTTTCATTCTCTGCGCTCTTTAGCAATGAATATACCAAGGATTACGAGGAGTACATCAACGACCAGTTTGTTGGCAGAGATACGTGGATAAGCGCAAAGTCGATATCCGAGAGTGCACTGCTAAAAGTAGAAAATAATGATGTTATGCTGGGTGATGATGACTATTTGTTTGCTAAGGTGACACAGCCAAACGAAACAGTGTTAGCACAGAATATAGGGTATATAGCGTCTTTTTCCAAGCGTTTCTTGGAGGAAGTAACAGTAGCTATATCGCCAAACTCATACGCTATGGAGGGCGAAGAACTGCCACTGGGCGCAGAGTATATCATAATAAACCAGCTGGCGCAGATAGCAGATATTAACGCAACACTTGCAGCTGATGAGATAAAAACTCTGGACGTTGCTAGTATATTGGGCGAGGCAGAACAAGAGGATATATATTACAGAACGGACCACCACTGGACGACTGACGGTGCGTGGAATGTCTATAGCGCATATGCACAGGCACAGGGCATAGAATATGTAGAGCTTGAGGATTTACAGCAATATCGCAACGAGGAAAGTGGGTTTTATGGTACATACCACAGCAAGGCAAAAACTTTTGGCTCACCAGGAGATACCCTAGTTTGGTATGATATCCCTGTGAGTGGTGTGGAGATAAACGGTGCAACTACCATAGAGGACAAGTACGGCGAGGAGATACCCATAGAGGGGCTGTATAATAAGACCGAGTTTTTATCCCGTGATAAATATGCAGCTTTTCTATATGGCAATAATGGGCACACTGTTATAACTACAGATAACAACCTCAACAGTGGCGAGGACACAGAGAAAATCCTGATAATAAAAGACAGCTATGCCAACTGTATAGCACCATTTTTCACATATAGTTATGACGAGGTGCATTTGGTGGATTTGCGTAGCCTTACAGAGCCAATATCCGACCTTATGGAGCGTGAAAATTTTGATGATGTACTGATTTTATACAACTATGATAGCTTTGAGAATGACAGAACAGTGTTTAAAATAGCTTTTTAAAACCAAACATTAAGACAGCCAATCTTTGTACAACTTGAATGTATGAGATTGGCTGTTTTTGTGCATACCATATATTATTCATGTAAATTACTGTCTGCCTCAATTTACCATGACTAAAAAACACGATATTTCCTATACTTGTTATATGCACATATAAATCTGCGAAATGGGGATTATCTGTTATGTATTACAACAAGGTAGAAATCTGTGGCATAAACACCAGAAACCTAAAGACACTGAAAGAAAAAGAGAAAATCGAGCTAATAAAGCTAGCGCAAAAAGGTGACAGAACAGCACGTGACAAGCTAGTACAGGGGAACTTGCGTCTAGTGCTGAGCGTGGTGCAAAAATTCACTAACCGTGGCGCAAACCTAGATGACTTGTTCCAAGTGGGCTGTGTGGGGCTGATAAAGGCTATAGATAGGTTTGATACCAGCCTAGAACTGCGTTTTTCCACATATGGCGTACCGATGATAATAGGTGAGATAAGGCGTTTTCTACGTGATGACAATATGATAAGGGTGAGCAGGAGTATGCGTGACACAGCATACCAAGCCATGCAGACAAAAGAGAGCTTGCTAAATGAATATGACAGAGAGCCGACAGTGGAGGAAATTGCAACAAAAATGGGGTGCTCCAAAGAGTCTGTAGTGCTGTCTATGGAGGCTATAATGGCGCCGGGGTCTTTGCACGACCCTGTATATTCCGACGGACGTGACACAATATTTCTTATGGACCAGATAAAAGACACTACAACAGACAGCGACTGGCTGGACGAGATAGTACTGCGACAGAGTATGGAAAAACTGCTACCACGTGAAAAAAATATACTAACAAAGCGTTTTTTTGAGGGTAAAACACAGATAGAAGTTTCCAGAGAGATAGGTATTTCACAAGCGCAAGTATCAAGGATAGAAAAAGGTGCATTATCCAAGATAAAAAAAGAAATTTGACACCAATATCAGCAGTAGGGGAGAGTAACAAATGGGAAAAAGAGTGGTTATATTGCACAGCATAATGCTACTTGTATGTATGGGGCTTATCATTCGTCTAGCAGAGCTGAGTGTGGGGAGTGATGCTATACAAGCCTCCTCGGCACAGAGCACTTACACAGTCAATATAGCACAGGAGCGTGGCTATATCTATGATAGAAACCTAAAACCCCTAGTAAACAGCGACGAGCAGTCATACCTTGCAGTTGCCCCCACACCACTGGCACTTAGCGCACTAGAGCAGGGGCTACCTACAGAGGAATTCCAGCTGTTCTCACCACTGCTATCAGACGGTAAACCACTACTACTAAAAACAGAGAGCACTATAAGCACGCTAGGTGTAACGCCTTTTACGTTCTCTGTACGCTACAGCGAGAACCCCCTAGCTAGGCATATCATAGGCTATACGGATAGCGAGGGCAATGGGGTAAGTGGCATAGAGCGTGGCTATGATGAGCTACTAAAAGAATATGGTGGCTCTGCAACGGCAAAGTATACTGTAAATGCGTTCGGTCAGGTATTGGGCGAGGATGCAAGCGAAATAACGGATACACGTACAACTGACGGTGGTGGGGTAGTGCTGACACTGGATAGACGTGTGCAGGAGATAGCAGAAAATGCCGCAACTATGGAAAAAGGCGCGATTGTGATAATGGACGTGGACACAGGCGAGATACTAGCAATGCTGAGCACACCCACATATAGTGTGGATACAGTAGCAGACGCACTAAATGATGAAAATCAGCCACTATTCAACCGTGCTACAGCCGCATACACAGTGGGGTCCAGTTTCAAGCTAATAGTAACAGCAGCCGCACTAGAGCAGGGATACACAGTGGAGCATAGCTATGAGTGCCCAGGCTACTACCAGCTAAATGATGTGATATACACCTGCCACAAAAGAGATGGGCACTGGCTATCGGATATGTGGCGTGGACTGGGGCAGTCTTGCAACCCATATTTTATAGACCTGGGGCTGACACTGGGTGCAGAAAGTGTGCTAAACATGGCTACTGACTTTGGGTTTGGCAGTGCTACCAAGCTTGCAGACGGCATCATATCGGACAAAGGCAACCTAGCAGACGTAGCAACTATAACACAGGGCGAGCTTGCAAACCTGTCTTTTGGGCAGGGCGTGTTGCTGGCAACACCTGTACAGATAACACAGATGAGCGCTATCATTGCAAATGGTGGCTATTATGTGACACCACAGCTGTATTATGGAGAAACAAGCAATGGTGTTTCTTTTTCACCAACTACAATACCACAAGGGGATAGAATTATCACACAGGCCACCGCAGACACAATGCACGAGCTGATGACATATGTAGTAGAGGTAGGTAGTGGTAGGGAGGCAAGCTCGCAATACGCTACCACGGCAGGCAAGACTGCTACTGCACAGACAGGCATATACACACAGGGGGAAGAAACTATACATGGCTGGTTTACAGGTTTTTTCCCAGTGGAGAACCCCAAGTACGCCATAACTGTATTTGATGAGGGTGGTGGCAATGGTGGTGCACTACCAGCGCAGATTTTTGGTGAGATATGTAGCGACTTGGCACTGCTGGACAACCCAGATATAGCACAATCTTTAAACACATCTCAGAGCGAGGCGTTGATAAAAGTAGCACAATAAAAAAAGCGATGTGAAATTATACTCACATCGCTTTTATACTAATCTATAGCTATAGTTTTACGCTCACGCTTTTTACTTTTTTTATACTTGTACATCTTTGCATCAGCCTCTGCTATTAGCTCTTCTTTGGTCTTTGTATTGTTATGTGTAACTGGGACGATGCCATAGCTTATTGATGTAGTATACTCTTTGTTATGCGATTTTCCCAGTTTCTCTATTTTCTGGTAGGCGAGCATAGTGCGCTGGTTGTGAATGAAAATATCATCACCCAGACTATAAACCAAAAATTCATCACCACCAAGTCTTGCTATAGTGTCACCACTAAAACTATTGCGCAAGATATCACAGACATTAAGGATATAGAAATCGCCCTCGGCATGGCCATATTTGTCATTTACATTCTTTAGCCCGTCCATATCTATGAATGTGAGGAAAAAAGCCTCTTTCTTGTCTATAGACGCCTGTATTTCACACTCAATGGCTGTGCGCACTTTAAACCCAGTAAAAGCATCATGGTCTGCTACGTGTTCTAGCGTACGTACTTCTTCTTGCTCTTGGCGCACATCGTCGCTTATATTCTCGTACTTAGTTACATATGTCTTTAGCTTGCCAAAAACATAGGAATACAGCGCATTTATGTAGTATAATAGATTACAAACTATACCAATGATAAGGTACATAAGCACATAGTTTTTATCGGTGTTGCTAACATCTGCAAAGTTAAGTATAAACAGCATATATATTGCTGTAGCACTAAGTATGCCTATAGAGAATATCATGTTCATTCTGTCACTTAATATTAGATGCAGCTGGTCTCTACGCAGTACCTTTTTTTGCATCCACGCACGTATAATCTCAGCAAGATATGCTAGGTTTATACATACCCAAGCAAGTGTAGGTGTATTAATAACTTCCCACATTGTGAGGTTTAGTGTTAGCGCGATAGTTGATAAAAAGATGATATACTTTGCGAACAAGTTAATTACCTGGGTCAGTGCAAGATATAGCGGGAGTAGGTTGACTATTCTATCATTTACTACCCTAAAGCCTATTAGGTAAGAAACAAAGAAAGAAAACATCAAAAAAGACTCCGAATTTGTGGGGAAGAATACATAGTACAGGCCAAAAGCTGCTGTGTTTAAAATGCTAGTTATAACTATAATCTTAGTGATATTTCTACTCCTATCAAAAATAAAAGTAGAGTACCTATACATAGAAATATTATAGAGAATAAAGTTAATTGTGATTACTAAACCAAGCAATTCTCTGCACCTCCTTTTTCATAGAAGGATTTCTTGTTTGCGAGCATATCTTTATCAGCTATATCCAGTAGCTCATTTAGCGTTATATCACGGTTATCCGGCGGTAGATATGCCTGTCCCAAGCTGATAGAAACAGGGAAATTCTCCTCCTTACCGTTCTTATCAATATTGTTCAAAAGGCGTGATGATATGCTGGGCATATGCTCTTTTTCTACATTGGCAAGCACGACAAGTATCTCATCACCGCCAACACGTGCCACAACGTCGTAGTCACGCACTGTGTTTTTTGTGGTGTTAGCTACACACAAAATAAGCTTGTCGCCACTCTCGTGCCCATAAGTATCATTGACATATTTTAGCCCATTTACATCTATAAAGAAAATACCAAAACCAAGCTCACGGCTATTATACAGCTCGTCCAGCACAGAGTATATGAATTTCTTGTTGAATAGGCCTGTTAGTTTGTCTATCTGTGTTTGTTTGAGCACTTTTCGTTTTTGCTCTAACATTTTATAATACTCGCTCTCTATCTGGTCGCTCTGGCGCTTATACATAAACATATTTACAAAGCTGATAACATAGATAAATGCAAAGTAAAACAGCGCAAGTGTTAACATAAAATTGGCGAGCACTATATATAGTTGCTCTGGGTAGTTCTGGTCTGTTAGCAAAAAATATGATGTAAGCAGTGAGAAAAATGTGAACATTATAGCTAGTATTGTTAGGTGTAGCGAGTAAGTCTTTGCTGTTGATATACGCTGTATGTCTTTTGTAGGGATTATGTATGGCATAACAATAAGCACTATTGTCAAAATCACTATAAGCCAAATATCACTTCGCGCACGGAGTATATCCGTAGACAGCACCTCATACGGAGAGATGTTGTAAAGCTTGCTGATTATGGTGATAACCACCACCCGTATAGAATAGATGTGCATAGTAAAAAAAGATGCGCCAAACATTGCCTGTAAGAGTTCTGCCCTACAGACAATATGAAACTCGAAGATAATCAAACTTAGTAGCATTGCTACAAAGAAAAAGTCGTTATTTATCTCAGAAACAGAGTATAGCAAGAATGCAAGAGAGTTGAAAAATGAGCAAGCAATATATTTATATGCTTTTCGTTTGCTGTTACTATCATCTTTTTAGCAAATTTGAATGCTAGCAAATTATATATAAAAAAGCATAAAAACGCAATAAATTGAGATAGCAAATACTCCTCGAACACGCAAATCACCTCGTAACAATAATAATAGATTATTTATACATACATCTGCGATAGCAGGTGCACAAGAACAAAAGTCATGCCTACATAGTCATTTTAACATTTTATCTGTTTGTTATCAAGTATTTTTGAGCAATTTGCGCATTATTATATAGAAATGTGTACAATTTTACAGTTGGAATAAAAAAACATAGTGATAAATAAAAATATTAGCTATATAGTAAAAAATATAACACTATATATTCAAAATTGTTGCTAGTTGCTTGCGTAGTAGCTCTGCATTGTTATGGAAAACAACACCATTCCAGCCCTGACGCTCAGCCATAAATATATTTATAGGTAGGTCATCAATTAGCATACACTCTTCAGGTACTAGGCTGTATTTCTCTATAAATGCACTGTATATCTCTGCACAAGGTTTTAGTAGCTGGTAGTCGCAGGACAAAAAGTCGTTATCTATTAGCTGTAGCGCTGGTATGTATTTTTTTATATCCCAGTAGGCAGGGGAGATGTTGGATAGCACATATATGTTATAGCCCTTTTCCTTTAATTCACGTACTATAGCCTCCATACCCTCTATTGGTTCGCGTTTTAACTGCCAAGTGTGCAGTATGTCGTCGGCAGTTGCTCGCAGATGCTCTGGTAGTCGTGCACAAATTATTTCTGTTGCCTCATCCACTGTCAAGGAGCCGTGGTCAAGTGCTATCCACTCTACAGTCTCAAACAGCTCTACAAACAGTAAGTGTCTGTCGTCTTCGCTTATTGGGTAGCCTGCAAGGTATCTCTCTCTATCAAAGGTAACAAGAGTTTTACCCATATCAAATACTATATTTTTAATCATCGTACATATCTCCTACATATATTATTTTGCCATGCGAGCGTTATAGTCGGCTATTAGCAAGTCTACCATTCTGCCATAGCTTTTTACACCGTCGGTCTGGTTGTTAGCCTTTAGGTATACATCGTTTACAGAGCGAGAAAAATCACCAAAAGATGTGTCATACTTTGCGTAGTGGGCGGCATCTGCCGCGAGGTCGGCTCGCACTTCGTCGGACAACCCAGACATAATAGCTGCGTGGCTATCTATATCTTGCCCATATAGCGCATTGGTTGCGTGTACAAGGGCGGATAGCGTACCACTATACTGCATAAACTGGTCATCTGATGCACGTGTGGCTATATAGCCAATAAAGTTTGCCTCGTCCTCACGCATAAAGCCAGCTACATGTGCAAGCTCGTGTGCTATACTAGCTGGGATATCTGTATCTACAGTATGTGAGTTTACATTTGCCTCACCAGTATAGCCGAAGTAAAAGCCATTTATCTGTGCATAGGATAGAGCTACGGACAGCATGATGGGCTTTGCACGTGATGTGGTAGCAAGCGAAAAAATCTCTGCCCATTCTGGGTTTTGTTCTATCAGGTTTTGGTAGCCGATATTTGCCGCAGTGGCTAGGTCATCAAAGTTTGTGGGCATAATAGCTACGCCATTTTCGTCTTCGTCAAGACCCACTCTTTGTGCATTTGCCTGCTCTACAAGCTCTGCACAAACAGCCTCTAGCTCTGCCTGCGTGGTAGGCTCAACGACAAGCCCACTATAGTGCGTAAATGTGTATCTATAATAATTTGGCATACAGCCCATGGTGAAAAGTGTCCAGATTACACTTGCGGTAAAGACGAGCACAACCAAAAACTTTCCCAGTAGCAGTAGTTTGCTATCTCTTTCTTTTGTTATTTTTCGCACAAGTAGCACAAAAAAGCCTATAACATACACGGCGAACAGCACAAGCAGTATTTCTGCTACAGAAAATGGCAAAGCAGAGTTTATGGAAGAAAGCCCACCTATCCATGCTTGATAAAAGCCTAGACTATAGTATTCTTCTATAGCATCGGCAGAGTTTACTGATATTATATATACCGAGCAACAGAGCACAAGTAGCACTACAGAAACCCATATCATAACTGTCCAAGGTGTGATTTTTGCAGAATTTGCTAGTAGACCACTATATTTATATCCTTTTCGCAGTTGGTGAAGTTGTTTTTTAGACGCCATTTCTTTTCCTCATTACTACATTTATTTTGTATAGTATAGCAAAATATACATTTAATTACAATACTTTCGCAAAAATATAATAAATTTACCAAGCGAGAATTGCGTGTAAAAAAATCGGCCCTGTGGTATTCACAAAGCCGATTTTGTATACTGTATTTAATGGATACTTAGCCACCGTGGCCACTACAGCCACCACAACCACCAGATTTGCCACTTTTATCGTTTGAGCTACAAGAAGGACAGCCTATGCATTTAGCACCTTTTTTCTTTGCTCTTACTATATAAATCACGGCAAAGGCGATTATAAGAAGTATAATTGCTATTGTTATTAAGTCACCCATATTTATGCTCCATTCTATGAGCCGAGAAAGCTCGACATCTAGTATCGGCACAAGTTTTTAGTAGAAAGAGTGCTCGTTGCTTACTTTGTAGCTGCGGCAACTCCTGCTAGTTTTTGTGCAGATTTTTTCTCACCTTTGATAACTAGCATAACTACTAGTGCTATCATTAGTGCAACTACTATCAGGCCAGGGATAAAGCCACTTCCAACAGTGCCAGTTGTGATAAGTGTACCTATTTGATATACAAAATATGCTATTGCATAACCAACACCGAACTGTAGACCTATACCAGCCCATAGCCATTTGGGGCTCTCCATCTCAGCGTTCATAGCACCTATAGCCGCAAAGCAAGGTGGTGTGAATAGGTTGAAGAACAGATATGCAAGTGCCGCAACAGATGTCATTCCCATAGTTGCTGCAACTTCTGATGCACCACCAACTAGCTCTAGCGCATCTGTGTCAATGAAGTTAGTAATACCGTAAACAACAGCTAGTGTACCAACAACATTCTCTTTTGCTATAAAGCCTGTGATAGCTGCTGCTGCTAGCTGCCACACACCAAAACCAAGAGGTATTAGTAGGAAAGCGAAAGGAGAAGCGATGGAAGCAAGTATGCTTGTATTCTCTGCACCCTCTGCAACTACATTGAAAGACCAGTCGAAAGTTTGCATGATGTGTACTGCTGCGTTACAAAGCAAGATGATTGTAGCAGCTTTTATAATAAATGCTTTCGCACGGGACATCATAGAAACTGTAGCACGCCATAGGCTTGGGAAACGGTACTCTGGTAGCTCCATAATGAAGAAAGAACGTGCATTTTTCTCGCCTGTTATGCGTGTTATGAGTAATGCGCCAAAAATTATTAATGCAATACCAGCAAAGTATGACACTGTGCTAACCCAGTCTGAGCCATTAAAGAACACACCTGCGAAAAGAGCGATTACAGGTAGTTTTGCACCACAAGGGATAAAAGGTGTTAGCATTGCAGTTGTTCTACGTTGACGCTCGTTCTTGATAGTACGTGTAGCCATAACGCCAGGGATTGCACAACCAGTACCTACTACCATTGGGATAATAGATTTACCAGAAAGACCAACTACTTTTAGGTATCTATCCATTACTACAGCGACACGTGCCATATAGCCACAGTCCTCTAGTAGTGCAAGTAGGAAGAACAGTACCATAATTAGTGGTAGGAAGCCAACAACAGCAACTACGCCACCAATAATACCATCAACAAGTAGCGAGCTTAGTATTGGGGAAACGCTGTCACCCATTAGTCCGCCAACCCATTCCATAAACATTTCTAGGTAGCCCACCAACCAGTCAGCAATAAATGTACCCACATATGTCTGTGATATTGAGAATACCAGCCACATAACAAGTGCAAAAATTGGGATACCAAGCCATTTATTAGCAACTACACGGTCTATAGCATCTTGTGTTGTTTGCTTGTTGCTGCTTGTTTTACGGTTCTCTACAGCTGCAACTACAGTATTAACAAACTCATAGCGTGCTATATCGGATTTCTTAACAGCTTGCTCGTTTGTCATATCTACATCACTAGCGCTGTAAGGTGCTGGTTGACTAGAGCCAGCAACAGCAACAGCTTTTTCTATAAGCTCTTTTAGTCCACCACCATTTGTAGCAGTGGTATTAACTACAGCACAGCTAAGCTTTGCAGAAAGAGAAGCAACGTCTATAGCTATCTCTTTTTTAGCGTTCATATCGCTCTTGTTTAGTGCGATAACAACAGGTATACCAAGCTCTAGTAGCTGGGTAGTGAAGAACAAGCTACGGCTAAGGTTAGTTGCATCAACTATATTGATGATAACATCTGGGTTTTCTGTTTTTACAAACTCACGTGTGATATTTTCCTCAGATGTAAAAGGTGACATAGAGTATGCGCCAGGCAAGTCAACCGCAACTAGATTTTGGTTACCACTATAAAGGTTCTTTTTGATATCGCCTTCTTTTTTCTCTATGGTAACGCCCGCCCAGTTACCAACTTTTTCTATCTTACCTGTGATAGCATTGAATAATGTGGTTTTACCGCTGTTGGGATTACCAGTAAGTGCTATTTTCATAAAATAAAATCCTTTCAAATACAATTAGTTCTTGCTAACTAAGTATGTAAATATATGGCTATGCATTAAAAAACATAGCCATAATAAATTTATACAAATATCGCCGCTGCAAGCTCACTGTCTATGCTATATCGCGCATCTTTTACAGTGATAATATAATTGCCAGCAAGCTGAGATATTATGGTGACTTTTTCGCCAACATAGCACCCAAGTGTGAATAAAAAATTCTCGAGCTCTGCGTCATCTGTCATGATTGCTTTTATTGTGTATTCGGTGTCTATCGCAGAAACTGCTAAACTTTGATGATTGCCCACAATTATGCCCCTTTCTGTACCCTTACAAAGAAAAAGTTAGTTAACTAGAACTTACGTGAATCATATTATCATAATATATAGTTAATGTCAAGCACAAAAATGGAAAAATTAAACTTTTTGTAAAGTTTTTGTTAATTGGTGCTACAGAGGCATTATCTGTTGACAATAAGCACTAAATCTGATAACATTAATATGATAAAAAAGAACAATAATATTAGTTTGCGTTTACAATGAAGGAGTATATTAATGAACGATATGAATAACAGCAATAATAATGATAAAGAAGTACAGGGTTTTGACCCAAATACAGAGAATAAACCAAATTTTGACCCAAATACAGGCGAGAAGCTAAATTTCGATGCCAATACATTTGGGAGCACAGCAGAAACACCAACAACTGACACAAACAGCACAACAACATCTCCATATGACCTATATACAAATAGTACATATAATAACGATGCAAATGCTAATACAAGTACATCATACGATGCAAATGC
>CAYJFF010000063.1:0-17042 GCA_964369345.1 uncultured Oscillospiraceae bacterium | reverse complement strand
TGGCAAATATGCGTTTTGATATTATATAACTAAGTATTGGAGATACACATGAACTACCTAAAAAACCATGACCTTGTTGTAGCTTTTAGAGAGCTAAAAGGCAACCCCAAAATATCCATAATCACAGAGCCACTCTGGTTTATTCCTTTTGCGCTATTCTCGCCATTTGCATCTATATATATGGTGCATATAGGGCTTACTAGCGAGCAGATAGGCTTTACTATATCTATCGGGTTTGTTTTCCAGATGATATTTGCTATACTAGGCGGTATCATCAATGACAAGCTAGGCAGGCGCACCACCACACTGATATTCGATTTCTTATCATGGACAATTCCTTGTTTTATATGGGCGTTTGCACAAAACTTTTGGTGGTTTCTCTTTGCAAGTCTCATAAATGCAGCATACCAAGTAACGCATACTTCTTGGGGCTGTCTTTTTATAGAGGACTGCCCGCCCAAGTACCTCACCAGTGCTTTTACTTTAATACAACTATGTGGTATGCTGTCTGTTTTCTTCTCGCCAATAGCTGTCTATTTTGTCGATTTATATTCTGTGGTAGATGTTGTACGTGTTATCTACTTTCTTTCTGGCATATCTATGTCACTGAAATTTATATTGCTCTATGTATATGGTGGCGAAACTAAAATTGGCGCACAGAGGATGAAAGAGACCAAACATGTATCCTCTTTTGAGTTGCTAAAAGGCTATAAAGATGTTCTGAGGCTGATACTAAAGAGCAAAGAAATGCGGTTTGTTGTGCTGTTTATGGCTCTTACAAACATAATGAACATAGTAACAGGTAGCTTTTTCTCGCTGTATATTACACAAAAACTTGCACTATCGGACGAAACACTGGCGATATTCCCAGTAGTGAGAACAGTTATAATGTTGCTATTTGTAATAGTGCTACAGAATGTAGTAAACAGGATGCAGATGAAACGTTCGCTGTTTCTGGGGTTTGTACTATATATAGCTAGCCACATAGTCCTGTTACTTGCACCAGAACAGTCGTTTTCTAGCGTGATATTTTATACAATACTAGAGGCTGCTGCCTATGCTGTTATTATCCCACGTAAAGACGCAATAATGGCGTTCTATGTGCTACCAGAGGAACGCTCTCGAATAACAGCTCTATTTAATGTGGGTATGATAGCCATTTCCACACCTTTTGGCTATATTATCGGTAAACTGTTTGCCTATAATGAAACCTACCCATTTATCTTTAACATTGCACTGTTTGCTATTAGCATATTAATGGTGCTCTTTGTAAAGGCGGTTGCTGCCTATGACAAAAATACCAACGACGATACCTAATATCAACGGACTAAACTACTAATATTTATCAGAATAAAAGTCAGTATGGTTTCAAATTTGAAACTATATTGACTTTTCTTTGTGTGTGTGACATGATTTCAATATTGAAACTATAAAAAGGGGATATACTATGAGAGATGCGTATTTTAGATTTATGAGTGCAGTTGATATAGACTGCTATAAAAGTATCCGTGAGAGCGAGATTGGCAGTACACTGCCATACTCCGATGTGCTACAACTTTTCATTATAAACCACAAGCAAGACATGACGGTTAGCGAGCTAGCGCAAAGGCTTAATCTTTCTCGACCTGCAACAACCCAAAAGGTAAATGAGCTGGCGAGCAAGGGTTTAGTTGTAAAAACACAGTCTACCAAGGATAAAAGGGTGACATACTTGTCTTTGGCGCAGAGTTTATTGCAAAATAGCAACGACACCAAGGCGGCGACACTTATAGATGCTGTAGATAGCCATTTTTGCGAGGATAAAAAGGCAGTTTTTGCAGAAGTTCTTAATTTTATGGCTGATTACTTAATGGAGGAGCAAGATAGATAAATGCGAAATGAACAAATAAAAATTATAGGTGCAAGAGAAAACAACCTAAAGAATGTATCTGTGGTTATACCCAAATACAAGCTTATAGCGCTAACTGGCGTTTCTGGAAGTGGAAAGTCTAGCTTTGCTATGGATATATTGCAAAAAGAATGCCAAAGACAATATCTAGAATCTATGGGAATGGTAACGGACGGGCTAAATAAGCCACAGGTGGATAAAATAGAGGGGCTATCTCCATCAATATCTGTGGGGCAGAGAGTACTTTCTAAAAATCCACGCTCCACTGTTGGCACCTACACAGAAATACTCACATATCTTCGCATATTATATGCCAAACTTGCTACAAGAACTTGCCCAGCCTGTAGGGGAGACGTCCTACCTAGCTATGATAAAGACGAAGAAATCGACTTTACAGACACCACCTGTCCACACTGCAAAACTAAGCTGCCACCACTTAGCATGGCGAGTTTTTCTTTTAATAAAACAGAGGGTGCTTGCAAAAAATGCAATGGCATAGGTGTTGTCAAAGATATAGATTTTAGTAAACTTATAGACGAAAACTTAACTATAAAAGAGGGTGCAGTTAAGATTTGGGGAGTGGAGGTTTTCTCCGAGCATTACTCAAATGTATATGAGCAGTGTGGCAGGCACTATGGTTTTACATTTGATATATCAAAGCCTGTAAAAGATTTTAACGAGCTTGAGCGCTTGGTATTGCTAGACGGTGTAGATAGTGATGAGTTTAAAAAGAGATTTCCCAATATCAAAAAACCAAAAAGGGTTATGGATGGATATGTAGAGGGTCTGCGCACATTTGTAAACAAAAAAGTGGTGGAGTCTAGCACCAAAAAAATTGCAAACCCTGTAATCGCTAACGCAATAGGTAGCGTGGACTGTGATGAATGTAATGGCACTAGGCTGGGTTTTGATGGTAGAACTGCAACAATAAATGGCAAGAGCATAACAGAAGTCAGCACGTTTACAATGTCAGCACTGCAAGCTTTTATAGAAGAAGTACAAAAAAATGCATCTCCATCTGCAAAAGAAATATCGGAAGTAATTATTTGTGACATACTAAAAAGAGTGAAAGGTATTATAAAAATAGGGCTAGAATATCTCTCCATAGACCGACCAGTATTTACGCTATCAGGTGGTGAAAGCCAGCGTATAAGGCTTACAAGCATTTTGGAAAGTGGGCTTACAGGTGTGCTCTATATACTAGATGAGCCAACTACTGGGCTGCACGCTAGGGATACCAAGCTACTACTAAATTCTATAAAAAAGCTCCGTGACCTAGGCAATACAGTAATTGTCATTGAGCATGATATGAGCTTTGTACGTGAATGTGACTATGTGATTGACTTTGGTGTAGGTGCTGGCTCTTTGGGTGGCGAAATTGTTGCAAACGGAACAGTTCTTGAGGTTGCTGAGAGTAAAATCTCAAGAACTGCAAAATATCTGGGTAAAAACGATATAAATCCAAGTGATAAAAAGATTAGTACAAGCAGGTTTATCAAGGTGAAAAATGCTACAGCGCATAACCTTAAAAATATTTCTGTAGATATACCGCTGGGGCAGCTTGTGTCATTTGCTGGTGTTTCAGGGAGTGGCAAAAGCTCGCTTGTTTTTGATGTGATTGAGGCTAGAGCTAATGCAGAGAGCATAAAGGGGCTTGAGCATGTTTCGGACGTGATAAAAATTGACCAAAACCCCATAGGCAGGCAGAGCAGGAGCAACGTAGCAACTTATACAGAAGTTTTTACACTTATTCGTGAGCTTTTTTCGGCACAGCCAGATGCAAAGAAACTAAAACTAAAGCCTGCTGATTTTTCTTTTAATGTCAAGGGTGGCAGATGTGAAAAATGTGAGGGACTTGGTGTTATTCCACTGGATATGCAGTTCTTAGATGATGTAGAAGTTATTTGCCCTGTTTGCAAAGGCCATAGATTTAAGAAAAAAGTGTTATCTGTAAAATATAATGACAAGAGTATTTCTGATATACTAAACTCCACTATTCTGGAGAATTTAGAATTTTTTAAAGCCAGCAAAGATATAACAAAAAAGCTAATAACCATAGAAGAAGTAGGTATTGCTTACCTAAAACTGGGGCAGTCCACCACTACACTCTCTGGTGGCGAGTGCCAAAGACTAAAACTCGCACGCGAGCTTGCAAAGGGAAATACTGGACATGTGCTTTATCTTTTGGATGAGCCAACAACGGGGCTTCACCCATCGGATAGCGAAAAGCTAATAGCTCTTCTTCGGAAGCTAGTATCACAGAACAACTCTGTTTTTGTAATAGAGCACTCCACTGATATGCTATCAAAAAGTGATTATATTATAGAGCTTGGGCCATTTGGCGGTGATAAAGGTGGTCAAATAATTGCGACTGGAACACCTTTTGATATTTCTAAAAACAATAAAAGTGTTACTGGACCATATATGGTATAGCTCCGTATAATTATATAATAACTAAACTGCCAGAGTCTCTATACCGATACTGATATAAATTTGCTATGAAAATAAAGTTATAATATAGACAAAAATCTTGTTTTGTATAGCATAAATCAATATATGTGCATAGAAAAATCAATATATATGTCTTGATTTGTTGAAATAATGTAGTATACTGTGTATAAAGATAAGTTGAAAGGACGGTTTATTTTTAAATGGAGCAAAAACAAACAATGTGGGCACTTGTCAAAGACCAGCCTGAGAAGGGTATATCTTTCAAACAAGTGGAGATACCCGAGGTAGGAAAAAATGATGTTAAAATTAAAATAAAAAAGACTGCTATTTGTGGTACTGACTTACATATCTACCACTGGAACGACTGGGCGCAAAAGACAATACCTGTAGGGCTAGTAGCTGGGCATGAGTATGTTGGTGAGATTGTAGAAATCGGCAAAAATGTAGAGGGATTTACCGTAGGTGAGAGAGTATCTGGTGAGGGGCATATAGTTTGTGGCAAATGCAGAAACTGCCTTGCAGGACTATCACATCTATGCAAAGATACTCAAGGTGTTGGCGTAAACAGGAACGGTGCTTTTGCAGAGTATCTTGTAATACCTGCAAAGAATGTTTGGAAATGCTCACCTATGATTAGTGATGAGCTGTATTCTTGCTTTGACCCACTTGGCAATGCTGTGCACACTACGCTTTCATTTAATATGATAGGCGAAGACGTGCTGATAACAGGTGCGGGCCCTATAGGTATAATGGCTGTTGCGATTAGTAAGCATATTGGTGCTAGGCACATTGTTGTTACAGATGTAAACGACTATCGCCTGGACCTTGCGAAGAAAATGGGTGCTACAAAGACAGTTAATATTCTGCACCAAACACTAAGAGACTCTATGGATGAGCTAGGAATGAAAGAAGGCTTTGACGTAGGGCTGGAGATGTCTGGTAACGAGAGTGGTTTTTGTGACATGATAGACACTATGAAAAATGGTGGTAAGATAGCTGTACTAGGTATCCATAAGTCCGACGCACGTGTAAACTGGGAGAAAATTATATTTAGTGGGCTGACTATAAAAGGAATTTATGGTAGAGAAATGTGGGAAACATGGTATAAAATGGATACTATGCTACAGAGTGGGCTTGATGTTTCTAGCATAATTACTCACCGTTTTGATATTCGTGATTTCCAAAAAGGCTTCGATGTTATGGAACAAGGCAATTCAGGTAAAGTTATTTTGGATTGGGAGTCTTTACACAATTAATTTGTCTATGCAAAAATAAGTTATTAAGATATAGAGGGGATAACTGAAAATGAGCAAAAATGATATACTTGATATTTACACAAAAGAACTAGAGCAGATAAAAGCTTCTGGGCTACTAAAAGGCGAAACTCTTATCACATCAAGCCAAGGTGTGCGAGTAACTCTTGCTGATGGCAGAGAGGTGCTCAACATGTGTGCTAACAATTATTTGGGGCTTGCGGATGATAAGCGCCTGATAGCTGCTGCGAAGAAAACATATGATGAAAAAGGCTATGGAATGGCTTCTGTAAGGTTTATCTGTGGTACACAGGATTTGCACAAAGAGCTAGAAAAGAAAATATCTAATTTTCTCTGTGCAGATGATACCATTCTATATTCTTCTTGTTTTGATGCTAATGGTGGCTTGTTTGAAACTATCTTAACTGCCGAAGATGCAGTTATTAGTGATGAGCTAAACCATGCAAGCATAATAGATGGCGTGCGCCTGTGCAAAGCTCAGAGATATCGCTATAAAAACAACAATATGCAGGACCTGCGCGAAAAACTAGAAGAGGCTACTGCAAATGGTGCAAGGATAAAGCTTATTGCAACAGATGGTGTGTTCTCTATGGATGGTATAATTGCAAACCTACAGGCTGTTTGTGACCTTGCTGATGAATATAATGCGCTTGTTATGGTGGACGACAGCCATGCTCTAGGGTTTATTGGTGAGCACGGCAAAGGCACCTGTGAGCATTGTGGCGTGCTCGACCGTGTAGATATAATAACTGGCACACTGGGCAAGGCACTTGGTGGTGCATCTGGTGGTTTTACCTCTGGTAAACAGCAGATTATTGATATACTACGCCAGAGAAGTAGACCGTATCTTTTCTCTAACACTGTGGCACCAGCAATTGTTGGCGCTAGTATAGAGGTAATAAATATACTTGAGCAGGACAATAGCCTAATTGAGCACCTTAACGAAACTACGCTGTATTATAGAGAGCAGATGAAAGCAGCTGGCTTTGATATTATTGATGGTGTTCACCCTATAGTCCCTGTTATGTTCTATGACGAAAAGAAAACAGCAGAAATAGCTGCAAAAATGCTAGAAAAAGGTGTATATGTAGTTGCATTTTCCTACCCTGTTGTGCCTAAAGGACGCGCAAGGATACGAACACAGGTAAGCGCACTCCACACAAAAGAAGATATTGATTTCATTGTAAAGTGCTTTAAAGAAAGTGTATAAGCTATGCTGTTGATAGGCACATAGTTTTATCAGATAATAAGAAAAAGAGGCTACCACAAATTGCGTAAAATCATTTGTGGTAGCCTTTTTTGATACCTTAAAATTAGGCAAAAATTTATACGCTGATATAATCACAGCTATTATAGTAGGTGTGTAAGGCTAAAAGTTATAGACGTAAAATTACATATCGATATAACGCTCGCGAATACTACCGAGAACTTTGCTCTTTGTAGCAAAAATATATTTTTGTGGGGTGCTTGGTGATTTGGAGGTTAGAACGATTTCTGCTGGCTCTACATTGGCAGATGATGCAGTTAGCACTATCTCCGATGGCTGGAAAGTACTCTCTATTATTACCATAGCTTTTCCCGCAAATAATTTCCTCTTTGGCTCTTTGTCATGCTCGTGGCTCCTAGGGTCACCGTTGCCGACACCTTTTATTGTTGCATTGCCTACAACGCTAAAGTCGACATCAATTGTAGTGTCAGAGACATAGTTTCCATCTTTGTCTACAACCTCAACAGTTATTATAGAGCAGTCAGCGTGATTTGCTATTAGTTCAGTTTTTTCTGTAGTTAGCACAAGTTTGTGGCTTTCTCCACTAGTTACTATAGTCTTTGTTAGCACTACTTCGCTGTTTTTGTATCCAACAGCTTTTAGCTCACCTTTTTCATACACTGTACTCCATTCTAGGTGGGATAGTCTCTCAACAGTTTTTTTGCCTTGAGATACGCCATTTACAAACAACTCAACTTCATCACAGTTGGTAAATGCCCATACAGCAACTTTGCTACCCTCGTCCAGTGGCAAATTCCAACTTGGGAGGATATGCAGTACAGGCTCGTTGCCCCACCAAGCTTTCATATAATATGCCCAGTCTTTATAAAAACCGCACAAGTCAATAATGCCAAAAGTAGAGATAACCTGTGGATACTGATATGGGAAAACCTCACCCCTATAGTCAAAACCTGTCCATAGATACTGACCGAGGAAATTTGCCCTGCCGTCATGCGCATTTAGGGCTTCCTCTGGTGTTAAACCCCAGAAAGGCCCACAGTCACCGTAGCAAGTTACCAGACCGTCATGCTCTTTGTTTTTCCACACACCACACGCCATGCTAGATTCACTAACGGCAGCACGTGAAATATGGTTGTTGCTATAGCCACGAACTGAGCACACACCACTGGTTTCGGTGCTCACAAAGCAACAATCTGGGTTTTCTTCACTTATAATCCCATGTTGCAACGGACCTTCTTTTGGGTGCAAGTAATTTACGCCGTGTATATGTCTTTTATAACCATTGTTTTGCAGAAAGTTAATTATTTTTGCAACATTGCAGTTGATAGCAAAAAGAAAATCTCTGCTGTTATCCAGTTGTTCACCTATTGCGATGAGTTTGGAGAAGATATTTATGCCTACTTGATTATCTTGAATTCCCATCTCCTCGTTACCCATGGAGTAGAAGATAACAGAAGGGTGGTTTCTATCACGCTTAATCAAGCTCCTAAAATCATCTATGCACTCGGCTGAAGTACCAGGTAGCCTGTGCTCGTCCATTACTATAAAGCCTAGCTCGTCACACAGGTCAAGGAATAGGGGAGAGGGAGGGTTGTGAGAGCAACGGTAGGAGTTACAGCCCATGGATTGCAAGGTTTTTATCTTGTACTCCATAACAGATTTTGTAAGTGCAGTACCAACACCTGCAAAGTCATCATGCCCACAAACACCTTTTAGCTCTATGCGGTTTCCGTTTAGTTTTAGCCCGTCTTGTGGGTTGAACGAAAAATCTCTGATGCCAAATTTTTGTACATATTCATCAGTCTTGCCATCACAAATAACAGTGATATTTGCAGTGTATTGCAGTGGGTTTTCTGTGTTCCACAGAGCTATATTATCAAGCGATATAGTATCTTTTGTTTGTGTAATAGCAATTGGTAGCGCAGTTGTTTTGCTGTTCACCCTTGCCACTACATCTCCATAGGGGCTGACTATATCTATGCTATAGTCACAGTCTTTGCCCATGAAATTTGCATTGTCAATCTCTAGCTGAATTTCTATATCACAGCTACTGCTAGCTAGGTTGATGTTGTATGGTTTTACAAACACACCATCTTTGGCAATACACACAGTTTCGCTAGCTATAAGGTATACATCACGGTAAATACCACCACCCTCATACCACCAGCCCTCATAGCCTGTAGCATTTGCAAAAACTGCTATAGTATTGTCACCATCTTGCTTTAGTATCTCTGTTAGCTCGTATGTAAAACCTAGATACCCACCAAGGTGCCTACCTATGAAATGTCCATTACACCACACTTGGCTATCACGGAAAACACCATCAAAATGAATGAAAATGCGTTTGTTTTTCATTTCATCTGTGAGTAAAAATGTTTTTCTATACCAAACAGCGCCTTTTCTCAAACTACCAACAGAGTCGGATACTTCTGGCGTAAACTCACATTTTTCTATAACAAAATCATGTGGTAGGTTGATATCATCCCAACTACTATCATCATAATTGCTAACTGCAAGTCCCTGATTACCTACTTTAACCCACTGTGGTTCCTTGTATCTTTCTCCAGCAAATCTATCAAAGTTTTTGCCATCGCAGTCATGGTCACAAAATTTCCAGTCATAGTTAAAATTAAATTCAGTACTCATATCAATTCTCCATTCCGCCATACGAGTAGGCTAGTGCCCAACGTTGGCATAAAATATATTTTAATATAGCAAAGTCTGCGTATTAATGGAATAAAAAGTATTTTACTCAGTATCAATAATTCTAAAAGAGATATCACCCAAATTTTCGTTTACAAGTAAGGAGACACCGTGTTCGCTAGTGCTTGCATCAGCGCCAGCTACATCATCGATAACAAAAACGTTTCGCATTAACACTCTCAAATTCTTTGCATTTCCGTTAAAGCTAATGGTAACAATGTCACCTTGCCTTGTAGCAGCTACAGCTAGTGCCTCTTTGCCGTCCGATGTACATATATTTGCTGTTGCTGTGCCCTGTAGCTCGAAAATATGTAGTGTTGTGCCATCAACATAGTTGTAGTCTGGGTCTTGTGTGTTGGCACCCAGAGGTATTATAGAGTTTTCTCGTGCAAACAGTGGTAAAGAGAAATAGTCATAATTCTCTTTTTGCCAATTACCATTGCTACTAACTACTTTGTTAGAAAGAATATGTGTCCACTTGCCAGCTGGTAGGTAGTAGTCAACGTCGCCACTTTCTTTGAATACTGGCGCTACCAAGATATTATCACCAAGCATATATTGGCGGTCGACTTGCAAGCAGGTTAAGTCATATTGGAACTCAAGCACCATGGCACGCATAACAGGCACGCCGACCTTGTGGGTGTACACAGCATTTGTAAATAGATATGGCATCAGTGAGCATTTAAGCTCTGTAAAAAAGCGTACAACATCAACTGCCTCGTCACCAAAAAGCCAAGGAACACGGTAGGATTTTGCACCGTGCAATCTGGAATGTGTGGATAATAACCCAAAAGCCGACCAACGCTTATATACTTCTGCTGGCGCTGTTCCCTCGAAGCCAGATATATCGTGGCTCCAAAAACCGAAACCACTCATGCATAGTGATAAGCCACCTCTTATGGACTCGCTCATGGAGATAAAGGAAGATGAGCAATCACCACCCCAGTGCACGGGGAACTGTTGTCCACCAACTGTGGCACTCCTTGCAAACAAGCAAGCCTCGCCTTTTCCGCGAGTTTCTTCTAGTAATTCAAAGACACATTTATTATATAACTGGGTATAGTAGTTGTGCATTTTTACAGGATTACTACCGTCATAATATACTACATCCGTGGGTATTCTCTCGCCGAAATCTGTCTTGAAAGAATCCACACCTTGCTCTAGCAGTACACGTAGCTTGTCTTGGTACCACTTATATGCATCTGGATTTGTAAAGTCTACAATACCCATTCCAGCCTGCCATTTGTCGGACTGCCACACATCACCATTTGGCTTTTTAAGCAGATAGCCACATTCTTTAGCCTCTAGGAACAGGGCAGACTTCTGTGCTATATAGGAGTTAATCCAAACACATATTTTTAGCTTTTTATCATTTTTCATACGGCTGAGCATGCCCTCGATATCGGGGAATACTGCATCATCCCAAGTGAAATTGCACCACTCATTTTCTTTCATCCAAAAACAATCAAAATGGAAAACATGGAGAGGTATTTTGCGTTCTACCATGCCATCTACAAAGCTCATGACAGTTTCTTCGTCGTAAGAAGTGGTGAAAGAAGATGTCAGCCACAAGCCAAAACTCCATGCAGGGGGGAGAGCTGGCTTGCCTGTTAGGGTTGTATAGTTTTCCAGAACCCCTTTCATATCCTCGCCACCTATTACCATAAAGTCCAGTTTTTCACCAGGCACGGAGAACTGTACTTTTGTAACTGCCTCCGAGCAAACCTCAAAAGAAACTTTATCAGTAGAATTTACAAAAACACCATAGCCACGGTTGGTAATGTAAAAGGGGATATTTTTGTATGCAATCTCAGAGCCTGTGCCACCATCCTCGTTCCATATATCAACTACTTGCCCATTTTTGACAAATGGCGTAAAGCGCTCACCAAGCCCATAAACATACTCATCAATATCAACACATAGTTGCCCACGCATATATACTCCACTGGGTGTTTTTATGTGGCTAAGCATAGCTCGACCGAAACGATTTCCTATGCTAGTGAGCAAACGGTTCTTGTAATAATAGTCTATAGTGACTGGATTTTTTGCAATGACCATACTTGTGTTGCCTGTCTTTATAGTGATAGTATCATTGTCGTGCGTTACATCAAGCTTGCATTTATTATCCTGTAGCTCAAATAGCGGTTCTTTTTCATTACTACCCATAAAGTGAAAAACTTGTGTGCGTAGTATATCTGGCTGTGGTGAAGAAATAGCTATCTCTAGCACAGGTCCACCCAGACCACGCTCATCCTGAGTGTAGTTGACAGCATATAGATACACACTACTGTCTGTGATTTTGATATCACGAATTTGCACCATTTCATTGCGAGTAACTCCGGGTTTGTTTTCCCAATATCCATCGGTAAATTTCATAACAATGCTCCTTTTAGCTAGAATTATAATTTTACAAAAATATAAGTTGCTAAATATACGTGAGATTAGTGCTGTTTTTGGAAAGTAGATATTAATACACAAAATAATTTTATTTACTGGGTACATTATAGCACTATTATTTAGAAAATCAATCTAAATTTGCTATAAAAAGAAAAAAATCCCCCGAGAGCTAGCAACACTAACTTTCGAGGGTGATATTTTTATAAAATTATACAAATTAGACCAGTACAGCCATCGTTGATTATGCGCTCTATTGTTTCTTGTAGTTTCATACGCGCATCACCAGGCATACGGTATAGCTTATTATGCAGTCCTTCGTTTACTAGCTCGTGCAGTGATTTCCCAAATATATTGCTCTCCCATATTTTTTCTGGGCTATCCTCAAACTCCTGTAGCAAATATCTCACAAGCTCCTCTGACTGTCGCTCACTGCCGACAATTGGTGCTACCTCAGTTGTAATATCTGCACGCATCATATGTGTGGTATATAGCTAATAGAAGTTTCTTTGCCCCTTTTTCTCTGCAAATTATATCGCTCTATTCGGTCGCCTATTTTTAGGTATACTTTCATCTCTACGCAGTTCTTGTCATCGGTATTGCTCACCTCAATACGCTCTACCATATTGGTAACTATACCACCAGACACACCAGATGTAAATTCTAGCTCCTCGGTGATTATTCTGCGTAGGGTTTCAATTGTGTCTCGAACTTCACTGCTCTGTGCCTCTTCTTTGGTAAGCTGTGCTAAGTGCTCCTTTAGTTTATCTATCTCGTTATTAAACTCTAGGTTACGTTCCTCGAATTCAGCATCAGATAATCTGCCATTCACGTTTAGGTCGAGCAACTTGTTCTTTCTCTTTATATTAGTGTTAATATCATTTTGCACATGTAGTATATCGTTCTTTATATTAGAGTTTTGTGCAAGTTCTTTATACATCTCGGTCATATCGTGAATGATTTCTTCTTTGTTTTCTACCAGTGTATCAAGGCAGTTTTTCATTACAGTATCAAGCTCGTTGCGATAAATGATAGGTGAGCTACAACCTGCTTTGCCTTTAACTGAATATTCTTTGCACTGCCACACCTCTTTGTTGCCACTCTTATACTTGTATTCAGCACGATAATAGGGGAGATTATGCTCGGTGCATATTATCTTTGCTGTGTACGGATATCTGGTATGATATCCTACAGCATTTTCGCCACGTTGCTTCTCAGAACGCCTATCAAGAATAAAATTCGCTTTATCCCATAATTCTTCAGATACTATTGCAGGAACAATTTCGCCAGTTTCATCTTTGTAAATAAGCCATTCATCTTTATCAAAATAGCGTATATCAGTTAGCTTATAATCAAACTTTGTAGTTTTTCGTCCACAGTAATATCCTTTATATTTAGGGTTTCTTATCATGGTCTTAAGAGTGCTAAACGATAGAGGGTTGCCGTTGGAATTTATGTAACCTTCTTCGAGTAGCTTTAACGATATTGCTCGTAAGCCTAAAGTGTCATTGGCATAGTAACTAAATATTTTACGTACCATCTCTGCTTCTTCTGGCTCTATAACCAGTTTGCCATTATCTTTGGTATATCCCCACATTCTGTTACTACCAAGCACCACGCCCTTATCAATAGCACGTTGAAAACCAAACTTTACTCGCTCGGATATTTTTCGCACCTCGTCTTGAGCCACACTGGACATAATAGTAAGTCTGAGCTCACTATCTGGCATCAGCGTATTAATATTGTCCGACTGAAAGAGCACACCCACACCGTGAGATAGTAGCTCTTGTGTGTATTTGATACTATCTAGTGTGTTTCTGCTAAAACGTGAAATTTCTTTTGTGATAATAAAGTCAAATTTGCCCACCTTTGCGTCCTCAAGCATACGTTTAAAACTATCACGTTTTTTTGTGCTTGTCCCACTTATGCCTTCGTCTACATAACCAGATACAAAACTCCAGTTAGGGTTTTGTCTTATGAATTCCTCGTAAAACTCCACTTGATTTCTTATAGAATTTATTTGCTCGTCTTTGTCGGTCGATACCCTTGCGTAGTATGTAACTCGGAGCTTTATGTCATAAATAGTTTTTCCCATTGCAAGCATACTTCTTAGATTATACAGATCCATAATGTCACCACCGTACTTCTTTTAGTTGTGTTATAACATTTATAGTGCAATTGTCAGGTGGTTCGCAAAATAAAATCTTTAGCAGCTATGTACATTTCTTCTGTAATACTGCCTTTTTTGTATAGTTTCTCGTTAATATATAGTTTTATTTCTTTTATAAAATCTTTCTTTGATTGAATAGTCTGCATATTATTATCCATAAACCTACCTCCTCTCAATATATAAATATTCATATATATATTTTTTTATTCTTGTCTAGTTTTTAGCACTTACCTATATATATAATCTAGTTATCTATATAGGCAAATGCTAAAATTATGAGAACGGCAAGTTTATTGAAGTTTTATATTAAATCTATTGTTGCCGCTCTCATATCATTATTGTGTGTTATATGCGCTTGTATCGTATTCAAAAGACAGCGTGACCGCCTTTATCGCTCTACCCCGATACAGGAGCATAGAGGCACGGCAAAGCCGAGTACAACCCCGTCAATAGGTAGTGAGCAACGGTTCACAATTCATAAAACACACCCTGCACCACATAAATCCAATCATATTTTGCGAAAATACTCGATAATAAAGAAATTATTATCTCCATTTTTCACTTCATCTGAGAAGATTTCAGTGGCACATTTTGCATATTAGAACCATGAACCGTTGCTCGTATAGTTGACAAGACTATCCACCATATTCGCAGAGCTACCCTTTTACACGGGTCAAGTCACAGTAGTTTGCTGTAATGGTATCTGCGTACAGCAAAACCTCTATGCTGATATGAATAGCTGTTGCTACTATTTTTCAAGGTGCAGTTTATAGAGAAGATATTTACCCCTCTATTATATAAGATGGAACTATGGCAAATGTACACCCTGTTTTGAAAAAAATATATTTAATTTTTTCTTAACAGCATCAACCGACTTTTGTACAGCTGATTTATTGCAATGTTCTTGTCTTGCAATTTCCCTAACAGAATACCCTAAAATACGATTAAGATAAAATCTCCTTTGCTGTGTTTCGGTGCAAGACTTTATTATCTGCAAGGCTTTGTATAGCTCAATGCGATTTATTACTTTATCTTGCTCGGATATATTATGTAGGCTTGCGTGAAAGCCAGCGAGGTCGCTATCGGCTTCCTCCACAACCGGGTGTCGGCTTTGTGACCTATTATAGCTATTCTCGGCTTTACGTTCTTCTTCAAATAGCTTGTATATCTCATAAGATACTTCAACTTCGATTTCTTTGCCTAAATAATTTTTTATATAAACTTTAAATAACATAAAAATCTCCTCTGTAAATTTGAAAATAAATTAAATTCAAATTTATGGAGGAGAGCGACATCTATATAAATAAAAAAATACACAGATTACCTCTACAATAGTATTGAGGTAATCTGTGTAGCTTCATAAAATAAAATTTAATAGATTAACAAAATTCCCTTATTAACATAACATTACTTTTGTTTATTAGAAGAAAATCTGTAAATTATCTTGTTTTTATTGTCTTATACAAAAATCATATCACTAGTATGTGTATTCATACAAATAAATAAGGCAACCTGCATTAACACAAGCTGCCTTATTTATTATCTATTAACTTTTTCAGGTATCATTGCAAGCACTGCTGTGCATACAACTGCCGACAGACTAAAATACCATAGAGTCTGTGGTAACCCTAAAAAAAACATTGCCAAAATAGCTAGATTTTCTAGTAACAGAATTATACGAGAACGAAATTTGCATCTAGCAAACTCTTTGTCCGAGAGTGGTTTGTTTTTACTTTCTATCGGTGTGCGAACTAAGATGAATAAATCACTTAATATAAGGAGTACCCATAAAAACAAAACTTGGCTTTGGAGTAGTGGCGCTATTAGAGGAATAAGTAGGTAAGCACCAACAGAAGTAATAAAGCACTTAAATTTTGAATTTTGATGAAAACCACCTGTATAAATTCGCAGAGCAAAAATAAAAACAAAATAAACCAAGCTCTCTAAAACTAAGCCGAATAGCCAACCAAACACAAGTAAAGTAGATATGTAGGTAATGTGTGAGATTAAGCTTTCGTATGCATACTGATAAAGTTCTCTATCGCTCTCAGGTATAAGTTCGTTAACAATCGACCAGCTAACTATTTTATTGGCAAGGTATGAATAGATCATTTTCTAAATCTTTCAGCGCCCTTTGGTAGCTTTGGTTGGTCTGCAGTTATGAAACAGAGTGAATTAACATTGAGAGCAACTAATGCTATTGCCAAGAAACTACTAGCTTGTACCAATTTGTGTAGAAAATTTTTCATAGATTTAACTCCTTTTGTTTTATTAATAAAGTTAGGCTATTGCCATATAACTGTACTATCTAGTTTAACACGAAACAAAAAAGGTGTATAATAAATGTAAAAAAATAAAGTTTTCTTGCTCACTAAGTTAAAAGTATTACTTTTGTGTTGAGTTAAACCTAATTAAAACGTTGAAAACATTGTCATCGTAATTGTAGATGCAATACCCACTTGATTTTTGTACCGCATCTAAAACATTTTTTAGCCCATAACCATGATTTAAAATATTATCAGTTTTTGTTGTTTGTATTTCTCCATTACATTCACGTACAGGTGTTTGGTATGGGTTTTTAACGTTCACTACAATAAAATACTCTGTCTTAAAAACACTGAGTGAAATGTATCTGCTCTCTAAATCATTTATTTTCAAATTTGCCTCAACTGCATTTTCTAAAATATTATCAAAAATTGCACTACATTGCATTGGCTCTAAAAATCCCATATCACTTACCATAATATCAGTTTCAAAATGGATATTATTATCATCACAAAGAATGGCATATCTGTATATAATATTGCTAAGAATTGGATTGTTTACCTCCACAAGAAGTTTTTTTATCTGATTATCTAAATTTTCAAGCAGCTGGTTGTGATAATTATCAGCACCTATATCTACATTCATATACATTGCTTGAAGATTAATAAG
>CAYJFF010000062.1:0-17055 GCA_964369345.1 uncultured Oscillospiraceae bacterium | reverse complement strand
GTAGTAGAGGAAGTTGAAACTGTAACAGAACCAGAAATACAAGCATAATCAACCTTGCTTAGAGCAAATAGGCTGTGACGTATTAGTTGCAGCCTATTGCTTTGTCTATAATTTGACAATAATATTTATTATATATATAATTGTAGTGGAAGTAGGTGAGCAAATGACTTTACAGCAACTAAAATATGTAATAGAAATCGCTGATTGTGGAACATTGAGCAAAGCAAGCGAGCGAACATATATATCACAACCTAGCCTGTCACAGGCACTCAAAGAGCTAGAGAGTGAAATAGGCATGCAACTTTTTACAAGAAATAACAGAGGACTGGTGATTACTGTTGAGGGTAATGAGTTCCTTGCATATGCAAGACAGGTAGTGGAACAGATGAGCCTGATAGAAGATAAATATATCTACAAACAAGTGAAAAAGAAAAATTTTGCAGTATCCACACAGCACTATTCCTTTGCAGTAAAAGCGTTCATACAGGCTGTGAAGCACTTTGACCCACAGTTTTATGAGCTAGCTATAAAAGAGACCAAGACATATGATGTCATAGATGATGTGCGCTACAACCGTAGTGAAATAGGTATCTTGTACCTAAATCATTTTAATAGAACTATATTTAGCAGGCTATTCAAGGATTTTGACCTGAGTTTTACACCGCTGGGAAAATGCAAAATTTATGCATATATGAGTGGCGAGAACCCACTTGCAAAGCAAAGCAAAGTGACCCTAGATGAGTTACAAGACTACCCTTGCTTAGCTTTTGAGCAGGGTAGTAACAACTCATTTTTCTATGCAGAGGAAGTTTTGAGCACGTTTGAATACAAGCAGCTCATAAGGGCGAACGATAGAGCTACCATGCTCAACTTGATGATGGGGCTAAATGCTTATACACTGTGCTCGGGGATAATATCCGAGGACCTGAATGGTGATGGATATGTAGCTATAGAGCTTGATAGTGATGAGCGTATGGAGATTGGCTATATAAGAAAAAATGGTATCCCAGTGAGCGAGATAGGCAGTATTTATATAGAGGAGATTGAGAAAATCTTTAAAAATCAGCTATAGGAAAAAACTATACCTAGCATAAGTTTTTTGATATTTTACAAATAACTAGCCAAGTATTATAATATAAATATAGAAAGCCAGACGGCAATAACAATTGATGAAAAGAAAAGGAATGTTTATATTATGAGTAAGAATTATCGTTTTGAGACACTACAACTACACGCAGGACAGGAAACCCCAGACCCCACAACAGGCTCACGCGCAGTGCCAATTTATCAGACAGCAGCATATGTTTTTGAGAACTGTGAGCAAGCAGAAAACAGGTTTGCGCTAAAAGAGGGTGGCAACATTTATTCACGCCTAACAAACCCCACACAAGACGCTTTCGAGCAGCGCATAACAAGCCTAGAGGGTGGCGTGGCATCGCTGGCAGTGGCATCTGGCTCGGCAGCTATAGCATATACAATACAGAACCTAGCAGGTCTTGGCGACGATATTGTAGTTGCAAAAAATATCTATGGTGGCACATTTAATCTCTTTAAAAACACATTGCCAACCTACGGCATAACAAGCAGTTTTGTTGATGTGTTTAACCATGCAGAGATAGAAAATGCTATAGGCGAGAGAACAAAATGTATATTTATAGAGAGCCTAACAAACCCACATTCATATGTGGTAGATATAGAGGCTATCGCAAAAATTGCACATAAACACGGTATACCGCTAGTGGTGGACAACACATTCGCAACACCATATCTAATACGACCAATAGAGCACGGTGCAGATATTGTCGTGCACTCTGCTACTAAATATATTGGTGGCCACGGAACAACACTGGGCGGTGTTATAGTAGATGGTGGTAACTTTGACTACGAGGCATCTGGCAAGTTTGATTTGCTGACAAAAGAGAACGAGAGCTACCACGGATTAAGCTTTACAAAAGCAGTGAGCAGAGCAGCATTTGTTGTAAAAATAAGAGCAATCCTACTACGTGACCTAGGCGCTTGCTTGTCACCATTCCACTCATTTTTCTTTCTACAAGGGCTAGAAACACTTTCGCTAAGGGTGGAAAGACACGTAGAAAATGCGCTAAAAGTAGTAGAGTTTTTATCAAACCACCCAAAAGTAGCAAAAGTAAATCACCCAGCAGTAGCAGACGACAAAACACAGCAGGAGCTATATACAAAATACCTACCAAATGGCGGTGCATCAATTTTTACATTTGAGGTAGATGCAGACGAGGCAACAACAAAGAAATTTATAGATAGCCTAGAGCTATTCTCGCTACTGGCGAATGTTGCAGATGTAAAATCACTGGTGATACACCCAGCATCTACAACACATTCACAACTAAGCGCAGAAGATTTGGCAGAGCAAAAAATCAAGAAAAACACAGTAAGGCTGTCAATAGGAACAGAGAATATTAACGATATCATAGAAGATTTGAGCCAAGCATTTAGCAAAATATAATATCTGAAAGGTGGAGTTGTTTTGAGTAAAATTATTTTTGAAGATGTGTGCAGATATATAGGCTGCACAGGGGATAATATTGACGACAAAACGCTAAGAGAAATAGATGGGGCGATGGAGTTACTAAGCAAGAAATCAGCCCCGAAATCCACCTATAGAGTACTGGATATTACCCATATACAGGGTGGTGTGCAGGTAGAAAAAACAGCGCTAACACTAAAAGGAACAGCCATATCACAGCTATTGTCGGAATGTGCTAGATGTGTGCTGATAGCAGTGACACTGGGGCAAAAAGTGGACGACCTACAGAGGCAAATCCAGCTAAAGAGCATGAGTGAGGCTATTATTTTTGATGCCTGTGCTAGTAGTGTGATAGAGTGCTTTTGCGATGATATAGAAAAAGAAATACAGGAGAAACTCACGGCACAGTATGGCGATATTTATTATACAGACAGGTTCTCGCCGGGCTACCAAGACCTTGCGCTATCCACACAAGATATGCTGTGCAGGGTGCTGGATACACAGAGGAAAATAGGGCTGAGCGTGTCTGCAAGTGGTATATTAATGCCTAGAAAATCTATCACTGCGGTAGTGGGAATATCTAGCACTCCACAGAAAATGAGAATAAGAGGCTGTAAGTTTTGCAAGCTCAATAAAACTTGTGAGTTTAAGAGGAAAGGGACATTTTGTGGATAATATATTTAAAAAAGACTTTATAATCCTAGACGGCGCTACAGGCACAATCCTGCAAAAAAGTGGTCTAGCGCTAGGAGAAACCCCAGAACTTTTAAGCATAACAAACAAGGCGCTAATAGAGAGCGTACACGAGAGATATTTCCGTGCTGGCTCCGATATTGTGTATGCGAATACATTCGGTGCTAACCGCCACAAGCTAGCTGGCAGTGGCCACACAGTGGAGGAAGTAGTTACAAATGCTGTTAATATCGCAAGGAAAGTAGCAGACAAATATGACGGAAAAGTGGGGCTTGATATAGGCCCTATTGGCGAGCTACTAGAGCCGTCTGGCACGCTGTCTTTCGAGGACGCATATGAGATATTTAGCGAAGTTATAGTAGCTGGCAAAAATGCTGGTGCAGATGTCATAGCTATAGAAACTATGATAGACTTGTACGAGGTAAAAGCCGCGGTACTAGCAGCAAAAGAAAACTGCGACTTGCCGATTTTTGTCACAATGACATTCGAGCAAAATGGCAGAACATTTACAGGTGTGGGCGTAGAGAATATGGCTATAACCCTAGAGGGACTGGGGGTAGACGCAATAGGCATAAACTGCTCGCTAGGCCCTGTAGAGATACTGCCACTTATACAAAAAATGCGTGAATACACAAGCCTGCCACTAATTGCCAAGCCAAATGCAGGACTACCAAACCCCGAAAATGGTGAGTATGAGCTAGGTGCAGAGCAGTTTGGTGCACTAATGGCAGACTATGCAAAATTCGGTGTAAAAGTACTGGGCGGTTGCTGTGGCACTGACGAAACTTTTATAAAATCACTAGTGGATAATATAGCAAATATAAGGTATAGAAAAACAACTGTTACACACGCCACAAGGGTGTGTTCTGGTACGAAAATGGTGACTGTGGACGGAATAAAAGTGATAGGTGAGCGTATAAACCCCACAGGCAAAAAGCGCTTTGCAGATGCACTAAGAAACCACGAGATTGACTATATTTTGCGACAGGTGACAGAGCAAGTGGAGGCAGGCGCAGACATACTTGACGTAAATGTTGGTGTACCTGGGCTGGATGAAAAGGTGCTGATGACAGAAGTAGTGAAAGCCATACAGGGAATAACGGACGTACCACTACAGATAGATGCATCTAAATTTGATACACTGGAGGCAGGGCTGAGAGCGTATAATGGAAAGCCTATACTGAACTCCGTGAATGGAGAAACAGAAAATCTGCACAAAATACTACCTATTGCAAAAAAATACGGTGCGTGCATAATAGGGCTGACAATAGACGAGGACGGCATACCGAAAACAGCAGAAAAGCGTGTGGAGATTGCTAGGAAGATACTAAAAACAGCGCAAGAATATGGTATACCCAAAGAAGATGTGATAATTGACTGCTTGACACTAACAGTATCTGCACAGCAAAGTGACTGCATAGAAACACTGAGAGCTGTGGCGACTATAAAAACAGAGCTAGGACTACAAACTGTACTAGGTGTATCCAATATCTCTTTTGGGCTACCAAATAGGGAGCTAATTAACCAGACTTTCCTTGTGTCTGCCATAAACCACGGGCTTTCTCTGGCTATAATAAACCCAAATAGCAAGATGTTAATGGACACTATAAGCGCCTATAATGTGCTATCAGCACAGGATAAAGACAGCGTTGAGTATATAGCGCGTTTCCAGAAAAGCGACGAGAAAAAAGAAAAACACACACCACAGCAAAGCGATATTACCATAGAAGATGCAATAGCAAAGGGTCTATCTAGTGATGCTGCAAAGCTTACAAAAGCACTACTAAAAACTACACAGCCACTTGCTATAGTAAATGAAATACTAATACCCATACTGGATAATATAGGTAACAAGTTTGAAAAGCAAGAAATATTCCTACCACAGCTTATCAGGAGCGCGACAGCATCTTGCAGTGCGTTTGATGAGATAAAGACATTTTTATCTGTCAGTGGTGACACAGGCGTGCTAAAAGGAAAAATCCTGCTGGCTACAGTAAAGGGTGATGTACACGATATCGGCAAGAACATAGTAAAGGTTATACTGGAAAACTATGGATATCAGGTGGTGGATTTGGGAAAAGATGTCCCAGCAGACAAGATAATACAAGTAGCCACAGAGCAGGATATCAGGCTGATAGGGCTATCTGCGCTGATGACCACAACAGTTGAGAGCATGAAAGACATAATCTGCCAGATAAGGAAAAATGGGCACGACTGCAAAATAATGGTAGGTGGCGCAGTGCTAACAGAGGAGTACGCCATGAAAATAGGTGCCGATTACTACGCTAAGGACGCAAAACAATCTGCCGATATAGCAAAGGAGGTCTTACAATAATTACTATAAGAGAATTTTTGAAAAAGAATATACTGTTCTTTGACGGTGCTATGGGGACATATTTTTCTTCTGTAAATGCCGACCCATTATATAAATGCGAGCACGCAAATATAACGGACCCAGAGACTATAAAAAAGATACACACAGAGTATCTCTCCGCTGGTGCAAATGCCATAAAAACCAATACTTTCTGCCTTGATAGCGACGAAGAAAATGAGTTCTCGAGAGAGAGTATCATAGAGAGTGGGTACAAAATAGCGCACGAAGTCGCTAGCAAATATGGCGCGTATGTTTTTGCAGATATCGGCTATATAAGAAAGCAAAGTGATGAGAATGTTGGCAAGATGTACTGTGAGATTGCCGAGATATTTATGGAGCTAGGTGCAAAAAACTTCCTCTTTGAAACACTCTGCGACGACGAGGGGATAGAAGATGCAGTGAGCTTTATAAAAGACAGGGTGCCAGATGCATATATAGTATTGTCGTTTGCAGTGGGTGTCGATGGCTTTACTAGCAGTGGCATCTTTGGCAACACGCTGTACTATAAATACAAGAAAGATACAGATGTGGACGCAGTTGGATTTAACTGTGTTTGTGGGCCTATGCACCTAAATAAAATAATATCCGAACTTGTTTTGTCGGGCAAAGATGTGTCTATTATGCCAAACTCTGGCTACCCCACAGTCATCGCAAACAGGACAACATATGGCAACAACCCCACATATTTTGCTAGCCAGATGAAAGAAATAGTGGCAAAGGGTGTGAAAATACTGGGTGGCTGCTGTGGCACTACACCCCAGTATATACAGGAGATGAAAACACTGCTACTGGGTTTTGAGCATAGCAAAGAAAAGTCGGGAAAAAAGCCAGCAAAGACAGCAGAAAAAGCTGATAGCGAGAATGATTTTTACCACAAGCTAATTGCAGGCAAAAAGCCAATAGCAGTGGAGCTGGACTCGCCACTGGTGGACGACACAACAAAGTTTATGGCGAGTGTTAAAAAGCTACAAGATGCAAATATAGATATGCTCACTATAGCAGACTGCCCCATAGCTCGGGCGAGAATGGATAGTAGCTTGCTTGCGTGCAAGGTAAAGCGGGAGCTGGGGCTAGATGTTATGCCACACCTAACGTGCAGAGATAGAAACATAAATGCATCTAAAGCTATGCTACTGGGGCTTAGTGTAGAGGAGATAAGAAATGTGCTGATAGTAACAGGTGACCCAATCCCAACAGCGTTTAGGGACGAGGTAAAGACTGTGTATCAGTTTAACTCCAGAATGTTAATAAACCATATAAACAACCTGAATGAGAATACATTTATATCACCGTTTAAGCTATATGCAGCGCTTAATATAAACGCTAGGAATTTTGAAAAACAGCTGGAGCTTGCAAAGAAAAAAGTAGAGAATGGCGCAGTGGGATTTTTCACACAGCCTGTGCATACGGACAAAGCACTAGAAAACCTAAAGCATGCAAAGCGTGAGCTTGCAGTGCCCATAGTGGTGGGGATACTGCCTGTAATAAGCCACAAAAATGGTGAGTTTATGAATAACGAAGTGCCAGGGATAGAGATAAGCCAAGATATACTGGACAGGTACAAGGACAAAACAAAGGCAGAGTGCACACAAATCGCCAAAGAAATATCGTGCGAGATAATCGACAAATGCATAGATTATGCTGATGGATTTTACCTTATAACGCTCTTTGGGCGAGTAGATATTATCGGAGAAATAGCAAAATATATTCACGGCAAATAAAAGAGATTTTAAAAGGCGTACAAAATACCAAATATTATAAAATAAAAAATCCGTTCGAGCTGAACGGATTTTTTTATGCTGTATAGAGTTTGTATTATTTTGCTCTGAAAACATATATTTGGGAAGTAAAGTCGCCTTTATCTGTGCCGGAGTTATACTTACCAGTGAATGTATCGCTCTGTAGCAAGCCTGTAAACTCGGTTTCTACTATCATACCAAAATTCATAAGCTCATCACCGAAGTAGCTATTGTTGTTGCATTCATACTCCAAGCTATCATCAAGACCAGCAAGACGCACTTTTTTTAGTGGTGCATTTGGTGTTGCTAGTATCTTGTAGTAGCCCAGAATAGCTGTCTTTTTGTCCTTGGATACCATCATCCAGCTATAGTGGTTACCACTTATTAGCCTGTAGAAATCACCAGTTGCCATTACCTCGCGGTGCTCTTTGAAAAACTCAATCTGTGCTTTTACTGCAATAGCATCACTCTCGCTTATCTCGTTGACATTTAGCTCGTAGCCAAAAGTACCAAAATACGCTACATTAGCACGTGTATCTAGCCCAGTTTTCCTTAGTACTTGGTGGTTGGGTATCGCCGCCACATGGCTACCAATAGACGAAATAGGGTATAGCATAGATGTACCATACTGTATATGCAAACGCTCGACAGCATCTGTATCATCACTAGCCCATGCCTGTGGCGCATAGTACAGCATACCAGCATCAAACCTTGCACCACCAGATGCACATGACTCGAACAAGATATTTGGGTAGCGCTCTATTAGTTTCTCATACAGTGCATACACACCCAGTATATATCTATGGAAGAACTCTTTTTGCCTGTCATTGCCCAGTGCTATGCTATAGCTCTCTGTGATATTTCTGTTCATATCCCACTTGATATACGCTATATTTGCATTGTCGATAGTTTCGCACATTTTATTAAATATGTACTCCACTACCATGTCATTACTAAAATCTAGCACAAACTGGTTCCTGCCATATGACATTTTCCTGTTTGGTGTTTTTATAACAAATTCTGGGTGAGTTTTATACAGCTCGCTTATCTCGTTCACCATCTCAGGCTCGAACCACAAGCCAAACTCAAGCCCTAGCTCGTTTATTTTCTTAGCCAGACCACCTACACCATTTGGCAGCTTAGCAAGGTTTACAGACCAGTCACCAAGAGAGGTGGAGTCATTGTTTCTTTTGCCAAACCAGCCATCATCTAGCACAAATAGCTCCACACCCAGCTCTTTTGCCTTTGTAGCTATCTGCAAGATACTGTCCTCTGTAAAATCAAAATATGTAGCTTCCCAGTTATTTATAAGTATGGGGCGTACTTTGTTCTTATACTTGCCACGCACTAGGTTATTCCTAAATAGATTGTGGAAATTCTGGCTCATCTTGTTAAGACCCTTATCGGAGTATACAAGAACAGCCTCCGGTGTTTGGAAAGTGGCGTCTTTATCCAGCGCCCACTCAAATTCAAATGGATTTATACCCATAGTCACCCTAGTAACATCATAGGCATCCACCTCTACACTAGCTAGGAAATTACCACTATACACAAGTGTAGCACCATATACCTCGCCATTATTCTCGTCGGCATTTGGTCGTTTAAGCGCTAGGAATGGGTTGTGCATAGCACTGCTTGCGCCACGTGCGCTAGAAATTGACTGCACGCCTTTTTCTAGCTTGCGTGTTGTAACATGACGCTCACGCGCCCATGCACCGTCCAGTGTAATCATCTCAAAATCTGCATCGTATAGGTCAAGGCTTAGCGACATGGCACGGTTTATCTTCACCACATCATCAGATAAATTTGTGAATGACACAGAGCGCACTATACCAGAAAAATTCTCAAACAAATGATATTTAAGCACCATTTCCACATTGATTAAGCTGTCAAACATTGTTATTTCCAGTGTCTGCACATCATCACCATATGTCTGTGGCAAGCCCTGTAGCTTGTTCTTACCGTTTATTATCTCGTGGCTTTTGTACTCAAAATTTGTTATTCTGCTACCATTTTCCTGTGTTAGCTGATACGCAGGCTCTCTGTAATCACCTGTACCATATGCAGGGTATTCTTGCTTTATCACCTCTAGGGAGAAGTCAAGGTCACCCTCAAAAGCACATGGAGCAAGCACAGCAGCACGCTCAACAAACATATGGTCAAAGTTTGCCCTGTGCTGTACTCTTTTGCCAAAATACAGCTGCCCAAGCTCGTTGTTACGCATTATCTTGAATATGTAGCTTATCTCATTATTGTATAGGTGGAATGTATCATTACTAAATTTTATCATTGTGTACCCCAAACTATTTCTATATTTTACTTTACTTCAACTTTGTTCTTTTGCTCATTTTTCTTGGAAACTCTGTCTATAGCTATAGAGCCAATTGCACACACAGCACCGATAGCAAGTATAGCAAGAAGTGTATCCATGCCCATGCCTTGCTCTCTTGCAAGACCTAGTTTAGAGAACACTACATACATGCTTAGCATTACAAAAACAACAAAGCCACTGAATGTATATCTGTGTTTCCAAGGCTCCATTTCTACTATATTAGAAACAGGCATTACATACTCAGTTTCCATTGGTTTTATCTTGCCAATTACATACATTATTAGGCAGGATATAGCAAATAGTATAGCAGAGATATGCAGATAGTGCAAACCTGTGTTAAATACATTGAATGTTGGGAAGAAAGTGTGTAGCTGTGTTAGTGCATATACTGTAACAAAGAATGTGATAGCGATTTTTGCAGCGATAGCAGGAACTTTTTTTGTTACATATCCCATGAATATAATTGTGAAGATGGGAACGTTGAAGAAACCATTGATTGTTTGTAGGTAGTCGAACAAGCCAGCAGGTGCATTAAGGATAAGTGGCGCAACAAACATAGATATAACTGCTATTATAAGTGCAAATATTTTACCTACTTTTATCAGTTTGTCGTCAGAAACATTGCCTTTTACAGCTGGTTTGTAGACATTAAGTGCGAATAGTGTAGATGCTGAGTTTAGCACGCTGTTGAATGTACTTAGTATAGCACCCATAAGTGCTGCAGCAAAGAAACCAACAAGAGGACCAGGAAGAACAACATTAACAAGAGATGGGTAAACTGTGTCCATGTTCTGGATATCTCCACCCAAGATTTGGTATGCCATGATACCTGGGATAATAACCATAAGTGGTGTTAGAACTTTAAGGAAACCAGCATAGATAACGCCTCTTTGACCTTCTTTTAGGTTTTTTGCACCAAGAGCACGCTGAATGATGGACTGGTCTGTGCCCCAGTAATATAGATTAACAAGGATAAGACCTGTAAACATTGTAGATATAGGCAAGTAGCTGTCGTTAGAGCCTATGGAGTCAAACTTTTCTGGTGTGCTGTTTAGGAATACATCAAAGCCGCTTGCGATATCACCACCACCGATAACAAGTAGCCCGAAGATAGGTACTAGCAGACCACCGATAACAAGTGCGATACCATTGATAGAGTCTGAGATAGCAACAGCACGCAGACCACCAAAGATAGCGTATATTGCGCCGATGATGCCAATAACCCAAACAAGTAGCCATACGGACTGTGCATGAGTAATGCCGAACACGCCAGAGATATCGAATATCTGTCCCATTGCTATAGCACCAGAGTATAGTGTGATAGGTAGCATATTAACAATGTAGCTGATAAGAAATAGTATAGTTACAAATTTTCTAGTGCCATCATCAAACCTAGACTGTATAAAGTCTGGGATTGTTGTTATACCCTGTTTTAGGTAACGTGGAACAAGGAAAAGTGCCACAATGATTAGTGTAATGCCAGAGCCAACCTCCCAGTCCATAACAGCCATGTTCTGCGCATATGCCTGCCCAGACATACCAACAAAGCTTGCAGCACTAAGGTTTGTTAGTAGCAAAGAGCCAGCGATAACGCCACCTGTCAAGCTCCTACCACCTAGAAAGTAACCGTCACTGGTGCTTAGAGTATCATTTTTTGTTTTTAAGTAAGTTATCAAACCAACTGCGCCAGAAAATATGATAAAAGATATTAATATAGTAGCCATTTTTTTATCTCCCTTGTTGTAAAATTTGTAAACACGCGTTTATTGTTTGCTATTAAAAAAATCTAAACTATAAATTTAGACTTTTTTCACTGTGGATTTTTTAATAAGAACTGGTTTGTGTAGTACTCGGTCAGGCTCTTTACTTAGCAGGAGTGTAACAGCACTTGTCGCAAGCTCCTTTAGCGAAACCTCAAAAGTAGTAAGGTTTAGGTTTAGCCAAGTTGCAACTTTCAAGTTATCAAAGCCGATAACAGAAATCTGCGACGGAACAAGATAGCCTAGCTCCTCTATGGCTCTTATCACGCCTAGCGACATAATATCATTTGCGGCAAAAACTGCTGTGGGCATATGGTGGTTTTTTAGGTAGTCTTTCATAGCCTTATAAGCCACATCTTCTTTGTACATTCCGCATATTACCTGTGGTGTAAGGTCGCCAAAGTCTTTCATAGCTTTTAGGTAGCCCTGCTTTCTCTTAACAGATGAAAGTCTGTTGTCACCCTCTATGTGTAGTATGTCTGTGTGATTGTTTGCAATGAGATACTTTGTTGCATTATACCCACCAATAAGGTTGTCACAATTGATAATCTTGATATTGTCATTGCCACTATCAATTTCTGAAAACTGGTCGATAAAAACAGCATTATATTTCGTTGCTATGGCGGTAAGCTCCTGTGTATTGTGGGGAAAGCCTGTAAATATCCCACCATAAATCATATTTGTCTCGAACATTTCCTCTAGTGATGCAAATTCCTGAGTGTTTGTAATTATATTGACTAGTGATGTAAAGCCTTGCGACTTTAGTGTGCTTATCAGGTTGGATAAAAGCTCCATATTATAGGGGGAGTTTATACCAATCCATTCGTCGTCACTGTTGGTATCATTGATATCTGCTATAAAGATACCCACAATATTCGACGCAACCCCTGCAAGGCTCCTTGCAAAGTGGTTGGGTGTGTAGCCATACTCGTCAATAACTGCTTGAACCTTCTCCCTTGTCTTTTCGGGGACATTGCTGTAGTTGTTTAGCACTCTGGAAACTGTACTGCGCGATACATTTGCCAGCTTTGCTATTTGGTTAGTATTCATAGTTGTAACCTCATGAGTGAACACGCGTTTATTACTTGTGAGGTTATCATATCACGCTAAAAACCAAATGTCTATATGTTTTTGCCAAATAAATTATTTTCAGCTTTTTGTTGCAAAAGGAATAGCTGTTTTTGTTTAATTAGTCATTAACAATTTGTACAAATATTGTCAACAATTTTTTGCTACTAGCTAACTATCCAAAAAAACGAATATGGATTAGTGATAGTTGCATAAAAACAAAACTGTCTATAAGAAAATGCTGATTTATAAAGATTTATTATTTCTACTTTCTGCTTTTATCTATTGACTTTTGCTTGCACAAGCTATAGAATTAAGCAAGTGGTTAGCTGATATTTACATAAAAAACAAACAAACCACAAAAAGAATAGTACATAAATAAACAAGCTATAAAAAGGAGCTAGGATATGCTATTTGAGAAATATTATGAAAATCCCCAGAAAATCCATGTGAATACTTGCCCAAACCGTGCCTACTATGTGCCTACATCTGGCAAAGACACCCCAAGCTATGACAGGACAATAATGCTATCGTCCGATGATTGGCAGTTCAGACTATATGATAACCCATATGTTGTGGATAATTTCTTTGATACGGAATACACAGCAAAGGGCTTTGACGAGATACCTGTGCCATCTTGCTGGCAAATACTTGGCTATGACAGCAACCAGTATACAAATGTTGCATACCCAATACCATACGACCCACCATATGTGCCAGATGAGAACCTAAGCGGTGCATATCTTAAGTACTTTGCTATAGACAAAGAACAGCTTGCTATGAAAAACTACCTGAATTTTGAGGGTGTGGACTCTTGCTACTATGTTTGGGTAAATGGCAAATTTGTCGGTTTTAGTACCGTTGCACATTCCACAAGTGAGTTTGATATTAGTGAATATCTTGTAGAGGGTGACAACAAGCTTGCAGTGCTAGTGCTAAAATGGTCCGTTGGTACATATTTTGAGGACCAAGACAAGCTACGCATGAGCGGCATATTTAGAGATGTGTATATTGTGTCACGTCCACAGAGCCACATCTGGGATTACTATGTAAAAACTAAGCTAGATGCAGAGTATAAAAACGCTGTTATCAGTACAAAAATAGAGTGGCAGGGAACACCTGTTGCTACAACTGTTACACTATATGACCCACAAGGCAAAGAGTTGCAAACAAAAGAGCTAACTGGCGATACTATAGAGTTTGAGGTAGCGGATGCACTACTATGGAACGCAGAACAGCCATACCAGTATGAGATGAAAATAGTGTGCGAGAATGAGTGCATATCACAAAAAGTGGGCATACGTGCGTTTGAGATAAAAGGCGACGTGTTCTACGTAAACAATGTGAATGTAAAGCTAAAAGGCGTAAACAGGCACGATAGCGACCCATTCACTGGCTGTGCGATAACACGTGAACAACTGCTAAAAGACCTAGCTATAATGAAACAAAATAACGTAAATGCTATTAGAACAAGCCACTACCCCAACTCACCATGGGCTACTCAGTACTACAGCGATTACGGTTTCTATGTTATAGATGAAAGTGATATAGAAACACATGGTACTGTTACCATATATGGTGGTGGTAGCGACTATGCTAGTGGCTCACCTGCAAGCAATTTTAGGCTTGACAAGACATATGGACTGCTATGCCACGACCCACGTTTTGAGAATGTTATAGTAGACCGTGTACAAAGAAATGTTATGCGTGACAAAAACAACGCTTGTGTAATACTATGGTCCATGGGTAACGAGTCTGCATATGGCCCTAATATGGAAAAAGCTGCTGCGTGGATAAAATCATATGACAAAGATATGCTAGTACACTATGAGAGCAGTATTTGGCAGATGCAAGACTACAACAACGACCTAACAAACATAGATGTATATAGCAGAATGTATGCAAAAGTAGATGAAACAGAGGAGATATTCAAACATTCTTGGCTGGATAAACCAATGGTGCAGTGTGAATTTGTACATGCTATGGGCAATGGCCCAGGAGATATAGAGGATTATTTCGAGCAGATATACAAACACGATAGACACATGGGTGGTTTTGTTTGGGAGTGGTGCGACCACAGCGTATATATGGGACAGACAGATGACGGACAAGATAAATTCTACTATGGTGGCGACTGGGGAGAGTTCCCACATGATGGTAACTTCTGCATGGATGGGCTTGTTTACCCAGATAGACGACCACACACAGGCTTGTTTGAGTGGAAAAACTGTGTAAGGCCAGCACGTGCATACCTAGTAGATGCTGAAAAGTGCATAGTAAAGATAGATAATAAGCTAGATTTCCTAAACCTAAAAGATGCAGTAACAGCAGAGTATGAGGTTTACTGTAATGGTGAAGTGGTAAGCACAGGCGATATAGATGCACTGGATATCCCAGCACACAGCTCCAAAGAAATAGCACTGAACTGTAATATACCACAGGGCGATGATGTTAGAATAAGAATAGTATACCGCCAAAAAGAAGACAGTGCATTTGTTGATGCAGGCTATGAGCTAGGCTTTGACCAGCTAACTATAAAAGATGGCTATAAGGCTAATGCTGACATAAAACCAGCACTAAAAATACAAGTAACAGAAAATGACTTGCAGGCAGAGCTATATGGAGAGACATTTAGGTATGTATATAACAAGCTAACAGCCAGCTTTGATGTGCTTGTAAAAGACAATGTAAACCTAATAGAGCTACCTATGCAGTATAACATCTGGCGTGCACCAACGGACAACGACAGGGTAATAAAAAAGAACTGGATGCAAGCAGGCTATGATAGAGCGTTCCCAAAAGTATACAGCACAGAGGTAGTGCAAAAAGATGACTGTGTGGTAATAACTAGCAAGCTATCACTAACAGCAGTTATAGTGCAGAGAATAGCAGAGATAGACGCTGTATGGACTATACACAACGACGGAACAGTAAATGTGCATATGGACGTTAAGCGCAACACAGAGATGCCATTCTTGCCACGTTTTGGTATCCGTATGTTCTTGCCAAAGACTTTTGAGAACGTAGAGTATATGGGTTATGGCCCATACGAGAGCTATGTGGATAAACGCCGTGCGTCCTACTTTGCAAGATTTACAGAAAGCGTAGCAGATATGCACGAGGACTACATAAGACCACAGGAGAACGGTAGCCACTATGGCTGTAAAGAGCTTTGTGTATCCAATGCTTTTGGCTATGGCGTTAATGTCTACGGTGATAACTTTGTATTCAATGCGTCAGTATACACACAGGAAGAGCTAATGGGAAAAGCGCATAACTACGAGCTAGAGGAAAGCGACTTTACTGTGCTATGCGTAGATGCAAAAATGTCTGGCATTGGCTCTGGTAGCTGTGGCCCACAATTAGTGGAGAAATACCAGCTAAATGACGAGCAGTTCACACTTGATTTTGATATAGTATTTGGTAAATAATAGAATAAAATAAAAACAGCGGGGTTATCACATAAAAGTGACAGCCTCGCTGTTTTGTTTATCATTAACCAAAATACGCTACTGTGTGCCAAAGTTGTTTAAGGTATTGGAATAGCTCTGCCTTACTTCCAATATCAATCCAACCTGATTTGTCATATCTTGACGCCTCTCCTATCAAATAAGCGTTGATTACACCGTTACCTTCTCCAAACAATGTATCTATTCTCTCTGCCAAAGGTCTAATTTTTTCGCCTCGAAATAAATCATTTATATCATTAATCTGAATTTCTCTTTTGGGAATATATTTTAAAACTATATCATATTTGTCACACAGTTTTTTCGCCTTAACCTCAATTAATGTATCTTTATACGATTCATCTATATAGAATTCATCGACGTCAGTTTCAAGGCTAATATCTCCATGAACATGAGTTTCAATGTAATGGTCTAAACATCTGCCTAAAAAATTCCTTTTTGAATTATAAAATAGAACAGCTAAACCTTCTTGTATTGAAGAAGTTGACTTGTTTAGTATTCTTTCGTTACTTTGAATATCTTCGATAATTTTTACAATTAATTCATCAAAAGTATCACTTGTACATAAACCTTTTGGATTAGCAGAACTATCTCCATACGCAAAAGTACATCTTTCTACTAAACTCCGACTTAGAACAAAATAACACGACCCAAAACGTGGTGTTGCACCATCTAGATAATTTAATATATTTAAAGCTCCATATTTAGGACGGTCAAAATAATTATGTGGATAAGAATTAAAAAACAACTCTTGTTCCCAGTTATAACGCTGACCACCTACATATGCTGTAGCACCGCCATTTGTTGTTTTGGTGATAAACTGTCCTTGATATTTTGCGTCATCAAAAAGGCTATCCAAGATAATTTTCCCACTTCCACATAATCTGTCAGGGTGAAAATTCAAGGTGATTGGTTTACTTAATAATTTATCGGCTATATGTGTTTCTGTAATATTAAACTCTTGACAAATGCTTTTGATATATGAGATGTTTTTTTCTCTATTTTCAATTGCGGTTTTTCTTGTTTTTTCTAATACTATTTCTGGATAATCCATCCCAGTTTCACCTCCATATATTATGATATGAAAAAATTCCAACCGATAAATCAGTTGGACTCTTG
>CAYJFF010000061.1:0-17489 GCA_964369345.1 uncultured Oscillospiraceae bacterium | reverse complement strand
TATACCAAGGTAACAGTACTGTTCCCCTATAAAAATGGTAAGGGGAAACAGTATAAATAAATAGTAAAATATAGGAGGGTATACGTGAAAAAGAGTGAAACTACTACAAGCATTGTTCCAAGAAAAAAATTAAAAATGACCATGATACGCGATAACCTTGAACTGTTTCTATTTACAGTACCAGTGTTGATTACACTTATTCTGTTTCAGTACCTACCACTATTTGGCACTGTGATGGCTTTCAAGGATTATAACTACCGTGATGGTATATGGGGTAGTCCGTGGAACGGATTTGACAATTTTAAATATTTCTTTACCTCGCAGGATGCGCTACGTATCACCCGAAACACACTTGGATTTAACTCGCTGTTTATTGTCACCGGCATAGTATCGTCGGTATTTATAGCACTACTGCTAAACGAGCTAACTAACCGCAAGGCTATTAAATACTATCAGACAGTAATGACATTTCCGCGTTTTATGTCATGGGTTATCGTATCCTACATAGCGTATGTATTCCTAAGTCCTACGCAGGGTGTGCTTAACACTATACTGGGAAACTTTGGTATAGATCCTGTGCAGTGGTATGCAGAGATAGAGGTCTGGCCGTTTATCCTACTATTCTTTGACACATGGAAAGGCGTGGGAATGAGCAGTATTATCTACTACTCAGCCCTGATGGGTGTAGATCAAGAGCAGTACGAGGCGGCGACTATAGACGGTGCAAACAAAATACAGCAGATACGCTTTATCTCTATCCCTTCGATAATGCCTACAATAATAATCCTGTTTATACTGGCGCTCGGTGGCATTTTTGGTGGTGACTTTGGTTTATTCTACCAGATACCACGAAACGTAGGCGTGCTGTACCCCGTTACCGACATTATGCCTACATATATTATGAGAGGGCTAAATAATGGTAACTTTGCAGTGACAGGGGCAGTAGGTCTATTCCAGTCGTTAGTTGGTAGTGCTACATTGATAACTGCAAACCTGATTGTACGTAAAATAAGCCCCGAAAACTCACTATTCTAGGAGGTTAAAGAGTGAAAAAGACAAAAACTTTGAGAAAAAAGAAGGATAGTATTTTTATTCATATTTTCTTTATTTTGATTTCATTAACATTTGTAATCCCTATGTTAATGGTAGTGACCGTATCACTGACCTCAGAGGATGAGATTTTGCGAGATGGTTACAAGCTTATCCCGAACGAGATAGACTTCACCGCCTATCAGTACGTATTTGCCAATCCAGACGAGATTATAAATGCTTATATTGTTACTACGGCAGAGTCTTTTCTAGGTATGTTCCTAGGTATAACCACGATATCATTTGCCGCCTATGCTATCTCGCGTCCAAATTTTGTGCTACGTGGGTTTATGATTAAGTTTATGCTTATCGTTATGCTATTCAACGCAGGTCTAGTACCTACCTATATTGTCAACACTAGATATCTGGGGTTGGGCGACAGTTTTTGGATATATATATTCCCAGGACTAGCCAACTGCTTCCAGCTGATTATCTTCAAGACATTTTTCCAGTCACTACCAAACTCGCTAGTAGAGTCGGCTAAGATAGATGGTGCAAGCGAAACAACGGTGTTTCTCAAGATAATAATACCACTCTCAAAGCCAGTGTTTGCTACGCTTATGCTGTTTCAGCTACTGGATAAGTGGAACAACTGGAACACGTCGCTTATCTATATACGAAACGAAGACTTGTATACGCTACAGTATTTGCTACAGCGAATAATAAACGACCTAGAGTTCGTCGAACAGATAGCGCAGGAGATGCCGGGGCTTGCCACCGATATGTATGATACAGGCAATGCACCAACTGAGAGTATGCGTTTTGCGATGTGTGTAGTGGCAAGTGGCCCTATGCTACTAATATTCCCGTTTTTCCAGCGATACTTTAGCAAAGGACTGACTATAGGCGCAGTAAAAGGCTAATGTAATGTTAGCCAACAACGTACATGATTACACCCTATTATCTTGGGGTTAATTAATACAAAGACAAATAAGAAAGGGCACTGAAATGAAGAGAAAGTTAGCATTATTACTAGTGGCAACTATGATGGTAAGCCTGATAGGCTGTAACGAACCCACTGTACAAAGTGACAGCACAAGTTCCTCCACAGCAGGCAATTCTACATCGGCAGTGGCTTCAGAACCTGAGGAAGTAGAGCTAGAAGAAACAAATCTTACTTGGATGTACCTAGCAGTTGGTGAGCAGGAAGATGAGGAGATGGCGTTTGATAACTTCAATACTATGCTTGCAGAGCAGCTTCCAAACACTACGGTGGATTTCCTAGGTGTTACTGCAGCTGAGTACAAGACCGAATGGGGGCTTATAGCGGCTTCGGGCGAGGTTATCGACATAGCGTGGGCAGGATACGCTGTGCCTTTCTTAGAGGAAGTAAACAAACAGTCCTATCTACCGCTGGATGACTTGCTTGCCGAGTACGGTCAGGACCTAACTGATACTATTCCTGAATGGATATGGGAGATGTCTAAGGTGGACGGAGAGATATACGCTGTACCTAACTATCAGATTACTGGTGGTGGTCGCTATGCATTCCGTACATCTTCGGCACTAGCAGACGAGTATCTGGATATGGATGCTATTACATCTACATTCTATGCTGCAGAAACCTTTGACGAAAGCTGCTACGATGCACTGGAAACCTACCTACAGCAATTAAAAGACAGTGGCAACCTAGGGCTTGGGCTAAGCACATATTTCCCTGTGGCACACTTCAAGGGATACGACCAAGTAGCTACTCGATACTTTGTAAAAGAATCTGACGTAGAGGCAGGCACATATGAAGTAGAGTATATGTACTTACTACCTGAGTACGAGCTACACTTCGAGAAAATGGCTGATTTCTTTGAAAAAGGCTTTATCCGTGAAGATATCCTAGGTCTTGAAAAGCCACGTGGTGATGAGGGTAAAGAAGATGGATACTCTGTATGGGTTAATACCAATGTATTTGAGCAGGCAACAACCGACTCGAACAGATATGGCTGGGATATCGACATTATTCCTATTTCTGAGGAGTTTCGTGTAGGTGGTGCGCTAGTTCCTACTACTGCATCGGCTATCCCTTACATGGCAGAAAACCCAGAGCGTGCTATGATGTTGCTAAATCTAATCAACACTACTGACGGCAAAGACTTATATACTGCACTTACTCTAGGTGTAGAGGGCACACACTATACGCTAAATGATGGAGTGATAGAAACACTTGACTACAGCGGTACACCTAAGGCAGACAGCCCATTTGGTATCAATGACTGGGTAATGGGCAATACATTTAACGGATACCCACGTACTAGCGATGTAGAGGGATATGACGAATTTGTACTAGATGTAATCCACGAAACTAGTACCAAATCTCCACTAATCAGCTTCCGCTTTGATAACAGTGCAGTAGCGCTGGAGATGCAGCAGATAGAGTCTATCAACCCTGAGTATGTTAATCCGATGAACATCGGTGTACTGGGAGCAGAGTGGGAAACAACATTTGCAGAGTACAAAGAAAAGCTAGAAACTGCAGGTGTAGAAAAAGTAAGAGCTGAAATTGAGCGTCAGATAAACGAATATATGGCGGCACAAGGCTAAGTAAAACAAATTCTGTAACGGGTTTAAAATGAATTCACGATAATAGCCGACCTACCTTGTTGACAAGCAGCAAGGTTAGTCGGCTATTGCTAAATTATATTAATATTGCTCTGCATATTAAAAGTATGAGCAGCAGTTTAGGTGTGTTTAGCCAGTGGAGCAATGGCATTATGTTTAAAAATTAACTGAAATTAAAAGACTTAAGGTTAAGTATATGACTGCGATAATCACTGTGGAATTTTAGTACGACAGCGTGTACACCCTCGACCTCTGTTTTTACAGGAGCAGACACTTCTTTAAAATCATAATCACCATAGGTTCTATCAGTAGCTATTTCGGCTATTATTTCGCAATCTTCATTGTCTAGATGTACGGTTATTCGTCCTGTATTTGAATTAGAAGCAAACTCTGCTGTAAAGCTTTTTACTTTAGAAAGCGAGAAGTTTATGTATTTGATGTACGCAAAATCTCCGTTGTATACCTGTGTAAGATAGTTATAGCATGTGGTGGTGTCTGTATAACTTTTTATATAGCAAACACCTCCAAGTAGACAAAAATGCTCTGCACCAAACTTAAATGTAGGGTGAATAGGTTCCTCGCTACCCTGTGTAGTCATCTCGACTTCGTCAATAGAGCCATCGGCATTTATAGTGATAGGCTCGACACATACACGCCTACTAAAATATCCATTATTTGATGAACGATGATAAAATACATACCACTTACCTTTAAAGCAGAGCAGTGAACCATGATTATTCCAAGTATTGGGGTCACAGCCAAAGTTATCGATAATTACACCTTTTTTCTCGTAGGGACCCAGAGGGTGCTTACTTATTGCATAGCTAAGACAGGTTGGCCCATAGCTATCACCACGACGTGAACCATCTGCAAAAACCATATAATAATACTGACCGATTTTTCTTATCGAAGCACCCTCGCGAAAACCATCTTTTTCTCTGGTGAGCAGCGATTTCGTCAGCGTTTCTACAACGACATCATCAAGCGCTTTGTTTAGCTTTGCACCACGTAGTGCCTGTTGCCCCCAGTAATAATAGACATCCCCACCATCCACCAAAACGGTTGGGTCAATACCATCACCATCGGCGGTTTTTATAGTGTGAGAATCGGTGAATTTTCCATATGGCTTGTCAGAGAAAGCTAATCCCTCACGATGTCCTTTTGTACAATAAAACAAGCAGTACCTGCCGTTTATATACTCGCAATCAGGTGCAAAGAGAGGGAGTATTAAACCATCGGCATCTATCCAGTCATTCTTAGTAAATGTCTTTTCGTGTACCTCCCAGTTTGTCATATCGGCACTTGAAAATACATTATATTCGTAACTGCAATATTTGTCGTTGTTAGCGATGTCATTTGAGCCATAAAGATAAATTTTGTCGTCAAATAGTCTTGCTTCTACATCTGGGGTATAGTATTTTAGTGGCAGTATCGGGTTCATAGTACATATTCCCTTTCACATTTTATAAAATTTGCCAGTGATATCACAAGTTGCATGCGTACGTAGTTTTAAACCGATGACGTGCTAGTGTTTAAATAGTATTATACTGAAACTTTATGATTATTTTGTTTATTTTTTGCAAAGATTTTTTCAATCTTACTATTCTCAGTTCAGTCGCTCACTGTTGGTAAACTTTTGGATACAGATATAGCTACATAAATGACTGGAAACTTATTTGGAGGATATATTTATGATAAAAACAACTGAAAAGACAATCATCTATATAAACGGTGGCGAAACAGTGCTAATCGAGGCATATGGCACAGATGCTATAAGGGTTCGGGCCACTAAGTGTGCTCAGATTAACCTCACTGAGCCAGATTATTCCGAATTGCAGCCACAAGCAGACTGCTTTGTTGCAGTTACAGAAAACTCATTAACTAACGGTAAAATTAAAGTAGAGATAAACCAAAAAGGGTGTATTGGGTTTTATAACACAACCACCAATAAAGCACTGCTAGAAGAATATGATTTACACAAAGAATACCGTGAGCGATATGGCTACACATCAAGAAGTTATAAGCACATAAGTGGTGATAGTTATCAGCTAAGACAAGAATTTTTGGCAAGTGATGACGAACGAATATATGGTATGGGGCAGCAGCCACACGGTTATTTTGACCAAAAAGGCACGGATATTGAGTTGTTTCACCACAACACAGTGTTTACTATACCTTTTTATGTATCGTCACTGGGATATGGATTTATCTGGAACAATCCGTCGATGGGCAAGGCAAGCTTTGCTAAAAACCATACCGTGTGGACATCTGAGGACAGTACCCAGCTGGATTATATTATCTTTGCTCAGGATACGCCACTCGATATACTAAAATGTTATTCAAGGATAACTGGTAAATCCCCAGAATTTCCCGACTGGGCACTGGGCTACTGGCAGTGCAAGGTGCGGTACAAAACTCAAGATGAGCTGTTATCGGTAGCACGAGAATATTATAATAGAAAAATACCACTAGATGTAATAATTATTGACTTTTTTCACTGGACTGAGATGGGTGATTTTAAATTTGACAATACCTGTTGGCACGACCCTAAAGCTATGGTTGATGAGCTACGTGAAATGAACATAAAACTTATGGTGTCAGTATGGCCTACAGTTAATTCTTTTAGCGAAAACTGCCTAGAAATGGAAGAAAAAGGATATCTACTAAAGAATGAGCGAGGAGTAGACTATCTACAGCGTTTTATGATTAAAAATGTTGCTGATGAGCACTGTCTTCGTGCAAAAGGAATACAGAACCGAAATTATTTTGGATTTTATGATGCTACAAACCCACAAGCACGAGAATACGTGTTTAATAAACTTAAGGAAAACTACTGCAAGTATGGCATAGAGGCATTCTGGCTAGATTGCAACGAACCTGAGCTTAGACATACCGACTTTAGCAACATTCACTGCTATGCGGGTAATGGTCAGCGAGTTATCAACATCTACCCAAATGGAACAGCCAAAATGGTGTACGAGGGTTTGAAATCTATTGGTGTAACTGACATACTTTCTTTATCACGAAGTGGTTGGTTGGGTGTGCAAAAATACGGAGCAACACTGTGGTCGGGAGATATAGTATCTAGCTTTTTGGAGCTAAAACGACACATTCCACTGGGGCTTAATGTATCGATGAGCGGTGTACCTTGGTGGAACAGTGATATTGGTGGCTTTTCAAAGCGCAACTGCCCACCAGAAGTGTTTGAGGAACTGCTAATACGGTGGTTTCAGTATGCTACATTCTGCCCTGTTATGCGTATGCACGGCACGCGTAATCCAAATGAGATATGGTCATACAGCGAACAAGCGTATGCAATAATGAAAAACTATATCTTAATACGTGAAAATATGAAAGAATACATTAAACGAGAGATGAAAGAATGTGTTGAGCAGGGTGTTCCGTTAATGCGTCCATTATTGTGTGATTTCAATGAAGATGGAGTGGTATGGGATATAGGTAACGAGTATATGTTTGGCAGTAAATACCTAGTAGCGCCTGTCACAGAGTATCTTGCACGGACAAAAACACTCTATCTACCACAAGGCGCCGATTGGCAAAATACCCTAGATGAAACAATATATAGTGGCGGTCAATGGATTACAGTAGATGCACCACTGGAATATATGCCTGTATTTATAAAAAAGGAGATGCTACCATGAAACCAAATGTTATAGTAATTAATGCTGATGATCTAGGGTATGGTGACCTAAACTGCTATGGAAATACTGTGAACAAAACTCCGTATCTGAACCAAATGGCACAAAAAGGCACAGTGTTTACATCTTGCTATTGTGCGAGCTCTCTTTGCACACCTTCACGCGCTGGACTTATGACGGGATGCTATCCCTCACGGGTGTCTATGAACCGAGTACTGTTTCCAGGTGAGGGATATGGTCTTAACGACAAAGAGTACACATTGCCAAAGATGTTTAAGCAAAATGGATATAAAACCATGATAATAGGTAAGTGGCATCTAGGTGACCAAGCTGAGTTTTTGCCAGATAGATATGGCTTTGATGACTACTATGGTATACCATACAGCAATGACATGGGCAGACAGCTAAAAAAAGACGGTAGCATTACAGCGTTCCCCCCACTTCCACTTATCAGTGGTAACGAAGTTGCTCAGCAACAACCCGACCAAAGCTCGATAACTGAGCGTTATACAGAAAAAGCGGTTGAGTTTATAAGAAATAATAAAGATGATAGTTTCTTTTTGTACCTAGCACATATGCATGTTCATTTACCTCTATATAGTGGTAAAAGGTTTGTAGATGAGTCCGAAAATGGAGATTTTGGTGCATGTGTAGCAGAGCTTGACTGGTCATGTGGTGTTATTATGCAGGAGCTTGCACGACTTGGGCTAGAAAAAAACACACTGGTTATCTTCACCTCGGACAACGGCTCAAAGGCGAATTTTGGTGCGAGTAACTATCCACTAAAAGGCGCAAAAGGTAGCTCGTACGAGGGCGGATTTAGAGTGCCAATGATAACGGTGTGGAAAGATAGAATAAATGAAAATACTCGCTGTGAGAGTACCATATCTCATATAGATTTTTTACCTACAATACAAAACTTGATAGGTGCTGAACGCAACGGCGATGTTATTGATGGTAGTGATGTAACCGAAACGTTGCTTAACGGAAAGTGTGTGCGAGATACATTTGTGTACTTTACAGGCAGATGCAGGGAGGAAAAACTGGGGCTTGCTACAATAGAAGCGATACGTTACGGTGACTACAAGCTGTTTTTTCACAAAAGAAGCGCACAGACAGGACAGGATGAACAAGTATATGAATTATACAATTTAGTGGAAGATATAAGCGAAAGTAAAAATTTGTACTCGCAACACCCTGAGATTGTGGCGGAGATAACCAACTGTTACAATGAATATCAGTGTAGGTTGGGCAATCACGCAAATAGGGTGGACGGTAATGAGGTGAGAGCAGTCGGTGCAGTAGAAAATCCAGTAGCACTTACCTGTTACGACCCAAATCACCCATATATAGTTTCGTATTATGATAAATTGGAGAGAGGCTGAAAGAGAGGAGCATGAAATATGAAAAAAACACCTAATATAGTTTATATTTTGGCAGATGATATGGGGTATGGAGATGTATCACGCTATAACGAAAATTGCAAGTTTAAAACCAAATATTTAGATAAACTTTGCGATGAAGGAGCGTATTTTACAGATGCACATACCACCTCGGCTGTCTGCACGCCTTCTAGGTATGGAATACTCACAGGCAGATACAACTGGCGTTCTCGCCTAAAATGCGATGTACTCGGTGGTTACTCAGAACCACTTATCGAGACTGAAACCAAAACAATAGCACAGATGCTAAAGGACTGCGGATATCAAACAGCGTGTATCGGAAAGTGGCATCTTGGTATGAGCTTTACAAAAGATGATAGCTTTGTTGAGCTAAAAGGCTTTAGACCATGCGAAGGTGTAGACTATACAGGAAAGATAAGCGCGTCCCCCAATACACGTGGTTTTGACTATTTTTATGGAATAGCAGCGTCACTGGATATGCCCCCTTATGTATATATAGAGAACGATCATTTTACCGAAATACCCACAAGAACTACGGTGGACAAAGGCAATCGCTATTGGCGTGAGGGACCAACTGGAGAAAGTTTTGACCACGATAGTGTGCTTGATGTGCTATGTGACAAGGTACTGAATATGATAGATGAGTACAAGGACAATCCATTTTTCATATATTTTCCACTTACTGCACCACATACACCTATTTTACCCTCAAAAGAATTTAAGGGTAAGAGCAACACGAATGATTATGGCGACTTTGTGTTGCACTGTGACGACGTGGTAGGTAGAGTAATGAGAAAACTGGATGAACTAGAACTAGCCGACGATACTATATTGGTGTTTACCACGGACAATGGTTGTTCACCAGCGGCACGCTTCGAAGAACTGCACCCACTGGGGCATTATCCTAACTATATTTTTCGTGGTCACAAGGCGGATATCTATGAGGGTGGTCACAGAGTACCATATATCATTCGTTGGAAAAATGGGATAGCGCAGGGTGAGCGAAAAGCCACTGTTTGCCTGTCAGATTTTATGGCAACTATGGCAGAACTAATAGACTACCCACTGGCAGACAATATGGCAGTAGACAGCTTTTCGAACCTAAGTCTGTGGAATGGTGTAGACCAAGAAGTGCGAGATAGTATTATACACCATAGCTGTGACGGCTCGTTGTCGCTACGAAAAGGCGATTGGAAGCTTGAAATGTGTCCTGGCTGCGGTGGTTGGCGACAAGTTAAAGAGAAAGAACCACAAGAAAACCGACCAGATTTTCAGCTGTATAATCTTAGCCAAGACATCTCGGAACAAAACAATGTAATCGAGAAATATCCAGAAATATTTGAGGCGATGAAAGCAGAGCTGATAAAACAGGTATTAGATGGAAGAACGACCAAAGGAACAGTGCAAAAAAACCATGGTGAACCAATTTGGGAAACTGTTAGTTTTTTAAAGCAATCATTGTAGAGGGAAATGTTATGAAAAGCAACAAACCAAATATATTATTTATCTTTTCCGACCAACACCGAAAGTTTGATATTGGTTCCTATGGACACGAGTTTGTAAAGACACCTAATTTAGATAGGTTAGCAAGTGAAGGGCTGTTGTTTAATCACTGTATATCAAATTCGCCTGTATGCGTACCAGCTAGGGGTAGTCTGCTTACTGGACAGTTTGCAGGCAAGCACAAAGCTTTTACCAATGATTTAGCGATAGATTGCAGTATGCACAGTGTTGCCGATGTTCTTAGACAGGGTGGCTACCACACAGGCTATATAGGCAAATGGCATCTTGCAGGTATTCCACGTGACCAAGCGGTTACAAAGGAACGACGATTAGGTTTTGAAGAGTGGAAAGTCTGCAACTGCAACCACGATTATCTGAGTACATATTATTATGATGAAAACAATCTACGTCATGATGTTGAAGGGTATGAACCTGAAATTTTTACCGAATTGGCAGTGGATTTTATAGCAAATAATTCAGCCAACGATACCCCGTGGGCTCTCTATCTGTCGCTTGCAACACCACACGACCCGTTTGATAAAATTAAAAGTAAGTATCGAGATATTTATAAAGATGTAGAAATAATGCTTCGTGGCAATATAGGCGATAGTGTTCGAATAAAAAAGGGTTTGTATATAGATATAGAAGACTACAAAGAACAAACAAAGGGATATTTTGGGCATATATCTGCAATTGATGCACAGATTGGTAGGCTACTTGCTCAACTGGAGAAGGTTGGACAGCTGGACAACACCATGATAATCTACACCTCCGACCATGGTGATATGCTGGGTAGCCAAGGCGAGAAAGATAAGCAACTCCCACACGAAGAATCGATTGCAGTACCGCTAATTGCTTACCACAAAAATACTATCCGTCACGGTATCTGCGACGAGCTTATTGGGCTTGTTGACCTACCTGTAACTATCTCAAGTCTTGTGGGCTTGGATTTTCCAGCACCAACAGACGGCAAAAACTTGAAAGATTTGTTTGTTGACAGCACTGCCACAAGCTATGACAGTGCATATATATATGATTATTTTCCGTGTCATCAGGCAGAAGGCAAAAATATGAAGGCATGGCGTGGCATACGCACTAAACGATACACCTATGCCGTGCAGTCAGATAATCTGAACTGGGTGCTGTTTGATAACCAGACCGACCCACTGCAACTAAACAATCTAGCTGGCAAAGAAGAACACAAAAAACTGCAAGCTGGGTTGTGGCAACAGCTATCCGAGCATATATCAAAACATGACAAGCTGCTGAGTGGATTAGACTATGTTATTTATTCGGGTCGGGTAGAGGAGTTTAACGCAAGCCAGCGTCACTTTAACCGAAAAGTATTTGCTAGTGAGGTTTGATGATGGGATTTAAAAAAGCTAAAATTATTACCTCCGATTTGTTTATGAATTTGTCCCCAATAAATGTTTTTCATAAAGAGATAGAAGAAAGCAACTATATACCCGAGGTCAAATATCAAAACAAGCATATTCTTTTCAGAAAACGCTTTGACGCTGAAAACATTAACAAAACTATTCTAAGGATATCTGCTGATGATTACTACAAAATATATATAAACGGAAGATTTGTGACACAAGGTCCTGCACCTAGTTATAATTTTGCATACTACTATAACGAGATAGACATCTCGGACTATATAGTCAAAGAGCAAAACGTGATAGCCGTACATACCTATTACCAAGGACTGATTAACAGAGTGTGGGTCAGTGGCGACTTGCGTCATATGTTTGTGTGTGAAGTGGAACAACAGGGCAGAATATTAACTGCAACCGATACTACGTGGCGATATGCAAATCATAGTGGCTATGATATATATGGTGACACATACGGCTACGACACAGGATTTTGCGAGAGCTATGATGCTAACGCAAAGGAAGTCGGGTTTGAACAGGTGAATTTTGATGATAGCAACTGGCATAAGGCAGTAGTTAAAAATAAATGCTACTACAAATTTGTGATACAACCTACTGCCCAACTGGATATTTATAACCAAAAACCTACCGTAATAGAGAAAAATGCCAAGGGATATTTTGTCGATGTTGGCCGAGAGGTAGTCGGGTATGTTACATTTAAAGTCACAGGAAACGAGGGTGATGTAGTCTATATAAAATCTGGAGAGGAACTGACCGAGCAGGGCGAAGTGAGGTATAAGCTTCGTTGCAACTGCACCTACAAAGAAAAGTTTGTGTTGGCACAGGGAGTGTCAGAATATATGCAGTATGATTACAAGGCTTTTCGCTATATTCAGCTTGATATTCCACCGAATGTGCAGCTAGATGTTGCAAGTTTAAAGATTGTAGTTCGGCACTATCCATTTGTAGCACGCACCCACTGCCAGAGTGATGATATAATTGTAAACAAGATATGGAACTTGTGTGTAGACACACTGAAATACGGTACACAAGAGGTGCTAATGGACTGTCCAACTCGTGAAAAAGGACAGTATTTAGGCGATGCTACAATATCTGGTATAGCATATACTATACTCACTAAAGACACAACTTTTATGAAAAAAGTGTTGCGTGACTTTGCCAACACCTCGTTTATAGCCGATAGTTTGATGAGTGTGTCGGTATCATCGTTAATGCAGGAGATAGCCGACTATTCGTTGCAGTTTCCTTTGCAGGTGTTGTGGCTTTATAACTACGGCAAAGACAAGGAGTTTTTAGTTGAGATGTATCCTTATGTCAAGGGGATAATTGACGACTTTAGAGGCTATGAGCGTGCAGATGGATTGGTAGAATTGGTAACTGATAAATGGAACTTGATAGACTGGCCACGAAATCTGCGTGACAACTATGACTTTGAGTTAAGTAAACCGATTGGTGAAGGTGCTATCACTGTAGTTAATGCATTTTATTATGGGGCAGTAGTAGCATATGAAAAAATATCTGAGATTATGGGCATAAAATACGAAAAGCGCAGTCAAAAGCTGTGTATTGCTTTTAATAATGCATTTTTTTGCAAGGAGCAGTGGCTGTACTGTGATAGTGAAATGAGTAAGCATGCTAGTTTACACGCAAATGTTCTGCCATTGCTATTTAAAATGAACAAAGATTATGAAAGTAATCTAGTAGAGTTTGTGGATAAAAAAGGGATTGGGGTATGTGGAGTGTATATGGCGATGTTCGTGTTAATGGCATTAAAAAATGCAGGGCATCAACAACTTGTGCTGAAACACATACTGTCGGAGGGTGCGTGGCTAAAAATGCTGTCACAAGGCGCAACCACATGCTTTGAGGCGTGGGGCAAAGAAGATAAGCACAACACAAGTTTGTTCCACCCATGGGCGACAGCACCAATAATAGCACTGACCGACACAGTTTTTCCGTTTTAATCCATATTCTTCATATCAGCTAAGAGCTACCGATGTTATGTAGTGGATAAAATAAGCTGTAATAAATATTTAGGAGAGAGAGGCTACGAAAAGTGTCATATTATTATGTATCTTGTTATAATAAAAATTTGGGAGATGGGAGTAAGGAGAACCCATTTAAAACTATCGGGCAGGCAGCGCAGATTGCCAAAGCTGGTGATGTAGTAGAGGTAGGTGATGGTATTTATCGCGAATGGGTTGACCCAATAAACACAGGATTGGGCAACAATGACCGCATTACATACAAAAACGCCCCCAACGAACAACCTGTTATCAGCGGTTCAGAGCTTGCTAGCGAGTGGGAAAAGCATGCTGAGCAGATATGGAAAACCCAGATAAGCAATACAATATTTGGCGAGCACAATCCGTTTTCAGAGCTAGTCTTTGGCGACTGGTACTATGACCTAGGGCAGCCACACCACACAGGTGAGGTGTTTCTGGACAGCCATGCGATGTTTGAGGTAGAAAGCTACGATAAACTTTTAGTTCCACTTGAGTACCCATATTATAATTACAAAGGACTAAGCGCTGTTAAGCAAAAAAATATCGAGCACCTAAGGGCATATAAATGGTATGCCGAAGTGGGTGAACAATATACCATAATCTGGGCAAATTTTGACACACTTAATCCAAATGAGCATGTGACTGAGTTTTCAGTTAGGCAGTCTTGCTTTATGCCGAAACGAGAAAATATAAACTACATAACTGTATCGGGGTTTATCATGGAGCAGGCTGCTACACAGTGGTCACCACCCACTGCATATCAGTCAGGGGTTGTTGGTCCAAACTGGAGCAAGGGATGGATTATCGAAAACTGTACCATCCGAAATTCAAAATGTGTTGGAATATCACTGGGCAAACGTAAAAATCAAAATGACAACGCTTGGTCGTTTAATCCTGCAAAAAAAGGCTCTCAAACACAGACAGAAATGGTGTTTTTAAACGTTGCAAACGGATGGGATAAAGAGCATATTGGCAGCCATGTGATACGTAATAACAAAGTATACGACTGTGGTCAGGCGGGGATAGTAGGTCATATGGGATGTGCTTTTTCAGTGATTGAACACAACCATATATACAATATTAATGTGCGTGACGAATTTACAGGGCTAGAGATAGCTGGAATAAAATTTCATGCACCGATAGATGTTGTTTTAAAAGGCAACTGTATACACAACTGTTTTCGTGGGCTATGGTTAGACTGGCAGGCACAGGGAACTCGTGTCAGCGGGAATGCTTTTTTTGAAAATCACGACAACGATCTTTATATCGAAGTGTGTCACGGACCTTGTATCGTTGACAACAATGTATTTTTGTCAAATATAAATCTCTTAAATATGTCACAAGGCACAGCGCTGATACACAATATATTTGCAGGAGAAACCAGGCTAAAGAAAGAAAAAAGCCGATTTACCATGTATCATTTTCCGCATAGCACACAGATAAAGGGTGTTATACGCTTTTGGGGAGGGGACGATCGTGTGATAAACAATATATTTATCGGCAATGAACAGTCAGACATTGGTACAGCCAACTATAACGACTATCCAGACATACAGTCGTGGGGGAATAGAGATGAACCTTTGGTGCTGGATGAAAACAATCCACTACCTGTTGATATTTGTAGTAATATGTATTTTAATAACAGCAAACCATATATAAAAGAAAAAGATGCTTGTATAGTAGAGGGAAGTTTGGTAAATATTTCGGTAACTGAGCAAGACGGACATTTCTATCTCAACACAAATATTTATAATGCAAGCGCTGACTTTAAAGCTGATATTATAACCACACAGCGACTAGGCAAGGCATTTCAGCCTGATGCATCTTTTGAAGATGGCGACGGTAATGAAATAGTTTTTAACACCGATTTTATAGGTGATGTTGGTAATACAGATATGCAAAAAGGAGCTTTTTTGCACGGAAATATTAAATTACTATTATTTCAAGAAAAAGTTTAAAACCAAACAATTAGAAACAACTCTGGATTTAGCGTAGTTCTAATATTTTTTGGTGTTCTACAGTATGGTCAGTGTTGTAGTTTCATTTTTAATTTCGGTATGGTATAATATGGAGGTTAAACCCCCCTGTAAACAAGCATGTTTACAGGGGGGTTGTGCTATGTTATGTGCTGTAAAAATCGTAAAATAGTATAAAATCAGGGTTTTATAGGTGGTCGTCTGGGTGGTCAAAGGTGCTGTTCGGATTTTTGGGCGAAAATAGCCACACTTACCATAAACTAAATTCTAGCAAAGTGGTAGTGTTAAGGTTGTGTATAAAGTGGCAAAATTATTGGAAAATGATAGAGCCAACAACAGTTTAGGTTTGCTCACCACTGCCTAAAATTTGGATTTGAAGAGATGTCACATAATGTTCTGGGTGGCTTTCCGTCATTTGGTCTATAATATTAATAGTAACTACAGTATCTGCCAGTTTGTAGTTTGCCCCCTGCTCATAAAGATTATTTATACTGTCGCGGATAGTATTATAATGTCCAAAATGAAAACCGCACAGGTATTCACCTGCTGGCATTATTTTTGCTTGCTCTGAAAATTTTTGCCATCTAGATTCACCATCCTCAAGTATATATGCCGCAAACCAGTGGTTGTTATCGGAGTAAAAGCAAGCCGTGGGATAGAAATACAGTAGTTCGTGGGTGAAGATGTCCAGCTCACCACCGATGTGCACAAAAGTGCGCTCGCCAAATGTCCGCAGATAAACACTGTCCTCAGTTGGCTTTTCTTCTTCAATAAAATCTAAATTTTTCTGAATAGTGTCCGCTGTTGCAATCCACTCGTCACACTGTTTCCTAAGTAAAATCGCCTGTTCTCGCAGTGTGTTTATCGCCTTGCGCGAATCTTCAGCTTCCATAAAAGACTTGATGCCTTTGATAGAATACCCAAGCTTGCGAAGGTACCTTATTGTTGCGAGTGCATATATTTGGTCGAAACGATAAAGCCTCCACCGAGTGCTATCGTCACGGTATGAGGGCACTAAAATTCCCTTGGTATCATAGTGTCGGAGTGTCTGCACATCCATATCAAAAATGGTGGCAAGTTCACCAATAGTCAAATAATCTTTCATCTCTTTCCCTCAAATCAAAATAATATATAAATTTTTTGTTAATAAAAGCTCGAAAATCGTCGAGATAAACGAAATTCTATTTTGCATATTGACCCTATAGTAGGTATAGGTTTTATAATGTGTTTACAATTTAAACAAAGGAGAATAACATTTTGCAATACTATCTAAAAAATGGCTACATAGTCACTATGGGTGCAGAAGAAACTGTCTATGACGGCGGTGGCGTATTGGTAGAGGATGACCGCATTATTGCTGTTGGTAATGTTGATGAGCAGTTGGTAAAACCAGATGCTGAAATTATCGACCTTGCTGGCAGATATGTTCTACCTGGCTTTGTAAACACACATGTTCACACTTCTCAGCAGATTTCACGCGGTGTTGGTGATGATGTAGACTTCATCACTTGGTTACATAAGCGTATGTGGCCATATGAGAGCAATATGACAGAGGAAGATTCCTATGTTTCTACTCTTATGTGTGCACTAGAGCAAATCCGCTGTGGTGTCACAACTTTTGCAGAGCCTGGTGGACAATTTGTTTCAGGCATGGTGCGTGGTGTGCGTGAGTCCGGCCTGCGTGCAAAACTTGCAAAGTCTGTTATGGACTGTGGAGAGGGATTACCTGCCGTTTGGCAAAGGAGCACAGAGCAAGAGCTAGAGTCACAACTTGCAGATTTGGAAGCTTTCCACAACACAGCTGATGGACGCATACAAATCTGGTTTGGTTTGCGCACAATATTTAATAACACAGATGATTTGATTGTTCGCACTAAAGAGCTTGCAGACAAGCATGGTGTTG
>CAYJFF010000060.1:0-20468 GCA_964369345.1 uncultured Oscillospiraceae bacterium | reverse complement strand
TCCACAGCAGGGAGGCTACCCACAGCAGGGAGGCTATCCACAGCAGGGAGGCTACCCACAGCAGGGAGGCTATCCACAGCAGGGAGGCTACGATGTAGCAGTTAATACTCAGAGGGTTTGTGATGCCTGTGATGCACATACTATACCAGATGAAAACGGAAAGTGTCCATATTGCAGTAGTCCAATGGTCTAAAAGAATGGGAGTGATGCTATGCAAAAATCATCTCTTATAGGCAAATGGGTGCCAGAAAAAGCTATTATGTGCGCTTCTGCGCAGGTAGAGGCAAGTTCTAGTAAATTCCTAACAAAGGCCGTGATAGAATTAAACGAAGATGGTACAGCACAAGTTGTGTGGGGGTCTGGGTGTATGATGGATATGTTATGGAACAATGCTGATAATGTTGTAGAAATTGCAAACGATAAGCAAGCTATACGGTTTTCTGTTGAGAATGGGCGCTTGGTCGGAGATTATCAGATTGTAAAGATAATGTTTGCTAGGGTATGATTGGCGATATATGGTTTGTTTGATTTAAGGCAGAAAACTTGTACCTAGCACAAAGTTAAGAGCGAATTGCATGTCGAGATTTCTAGGCTATTATGGGAGGTGGCGTTTGGTGGTGGATATATTGCTGATGCTTAAGCGTCGTTCTCTGTGTGAAGGTTTTTCACATATTTTGGTTAACTCAGGGTTTGAGAAACCAGTCGCAGAAACAAAGTACGAAAATTTGCTGGAAACTGTGCAAGCAGAAATGCCTAGAGTCACACTGCTAGAGGTACCCGAGAGTGGTTATCCAAATATCTATAGCTGTTTGAGCATAGCAGATGATATTAAGAGGGTACTACCATCATCAAAAATATTGCTCATGTGCCATGAACGTGACGAAAAGACAGTGCAGGAATCTATAGATGCAAGGCGAGCAAATCGCATAGATGATTTTATATTCTATGACACAAGTATGGAGTATCTAAAAGCAACACTAAAAGCATTAATGTAAATAAAAAACGGTGGTACAGATTAATACTCTGTGTCACCGTTTATGTTATATAATTATTATTTGTTATGGAAATATTCCTCGAAACTCACACAGCTATCATCAAGGTAGAAACGAATTGTCCCTTTACCAGCTTTTTTTGCAGAATACATTGCAGTATCTGCTTTGTGCGATAGCTCTTTATGTGTTTTTGCAGTTGTGGGGAAATGTGATATACCTATACTGCAACCACAACGCATGTCAAAATCTCCATAGCTATAGTTATCGCAAAATATACCTAGCAAATCATCTAGAGTTTTTTTCATATACTCTACAGAGTGCTTGTCCTTTAGCAAAATGACAAATTCATCACCACCTTGGCGATATGCACGAGCATATTCATGTGGTAGCTCCTGTAGTTTCTTGGAAATAGCGATTAACAGTGCATCGCCACCAGTATGTCCTATGGTGTCATTGATAGCCTTAAAGCCATCAAGGTCACAGAAAAGTACATACCATTCTTCGGAGAAAAGCGTATCGTCTTTGATAAATGCACCTATATCATCATTAAGGCTACGGCGATTGGGCAGACCTGTTAGGTGGTCAAACTGTGCTAGTTTCTCTATTAATAATTGGTTACGCTTGTTCTCTGTAATATCAACACTAACCACAAGGTGTGCAATCCTACCGTCCGTCCATGGCATTGAGGAGCTGAATACCCTAAACCAAGAACCATCAAGCTTTCTCTCATAGTCCCATGTATACGTCTTGTTCAGGTTACCATCTTCATCAAGCAGCTTTGGCTGTGGGCAGAACTCACACGGGCCAAGCTTGTCTGTAAAGATTGTTTGCCAACACTTTTTCCCTATCATATTATCCACGCCACCATATGGTAGCGCCATGGATTTGTTCACATACAAAACATCATGCGTGTAGTAGTCGTTCACGTAAATGTCTACACCAGTGTTATCAAGCACGTTGCTCAATACTTTTTCTGTGTTTGCTATACCTTTTTGGAATAGCTCCAGTTTTACGTAATTAGCAAGTAGTGACAGCACAGCACAAGAGGTTTTCAGGTCTACGTTCTCTTTGCGAGTTTGGCTCCTGCGGTCAGATAATCCCACAAAGCCTGCAAGCTCATAGTGTTGGTTTAGTATAGGTATCAATATTAGTGTCTTAGAGGTAAACATTTCGTTTAGCCTTTGGTACAATGCAGTTGCTTCTGTTTCCTCACTGCACATAATTATTTTGCTAGAGCTTAGCTCGCTTAGTAGTTCTAGCCCCAGTATAGTCTTTATATCCAGAGAGTCGCTAAGTGGAGGAGTGTTAAAAGATTCGTAGTGCTCTGTTTTATTAAATATACCGTTGCGGTCAATCTCGTATATAAAAGCATGAGAAATGCCGAAAAACTCACAGGTTTCTTTAAGGAAATTTTGCTTAGAAAAATTATGGCTATTTCCAATGCTGATATTTTCCATCATTTTACAAAAAAACATATCGTTATGCATATAGTGAATATCTCCCCCTTTTTATGTGATGTGAAAAATCGTCATATTAGGTAATTATATAATATTTGGTCAATATTGTAAAGAGTGTTACTATGTTTTCTTGAGAAACATACAGTTTATTTTATAAAAATTAATCAAATATCGTTCAAAACTTCATTTAAATGGGTGCAGTGTAGTGCTATTATTACTATTTTCTAGTAAAAAGCTGAATTTCTTGATGAGAAAATTTGTAGTGGAGTTGGAAGAAAAGCATATCATATATCTTTCCTCCAGCCTTGCACCTACAAAGCACTTGGCGTATTCTGCTGTTTGCCCCAGGTTAATACGAGAAACTTGTAGCTCCATGCCTTTTTTTAGTATAGCTATAAGCATGTTGTAGTAGAGGTCATATTCTTTTAGCTTGCTATAGTCCATGCCACCAAAAATAAAATTAAGCTCATTTTCTTTTTTATCATAGAAAAGCGAAACAAAAGCAAGCGTTTGCTCGTTGTAACGCAGTGTATATGTGTCCAAAAGCTCACTCCTGAAAAACTCGATAGGCAAGGTTTCCAGTGGGTAGCTACTATTATTAAGCACATTGAGGTAGAGAGTATACATGTGCTCATCAAAAGCTTGGTGGGGGATATGTGCGATGTCCAGAGAGCGAGCACGCTCCATAGCTTTTTTTATGCGTCGCCTGTGGCTATGACGGAGTGCAGATAGATATACATCGAAGTTTGGGAAAGTGTTATCAAACACACAGGTGGGTAGGGTTTTGCCACTTGCTATATTATCTGGTAGTGTTCTGATATCATCAGCTGTGAGGTTAAGTGCTAGGTAAGTGCCACGGTGTTTTTGAAAGTCTGTGATAATATCGGCAAGGCTACCACAATAACCAGTTCTATCCACAGATGCAGGTGGCGCAATAACTGTAAATGGGAGCCTTAGAGATGCTTTTGCAAAAGAAAAGATATTTAGCTTGATATCATAGTAAGTGCAGTGGTAGGTAGGCGTTGTAGCCTTGTGCACCACTCTGCCTTTATCTGTACACATATCTATCATAGCATCACTCAGCCATAGGTTTTCACAACTCTTTTTCATATACATAAAAGTCCTTGTACTGTGTTTGTGTGTAGCGCTTGGTGATAAGTGTAGAGGCTGTGTTACCCTCTATTATCCAGCTACTTATTATCTTCTTGGCAGTCTTGCGACTAAGGCTGACTGCGCTGTGTAGTAGCATTACTATAATGCCTTTTGTTCTATATTCTGGCAGAACGCCAATCTCCATAATCTTGTATGCTTGTGGTTTTTTTGTTAGGAACTTAAAGAAAGTCTTGATAGACACACCCTCGCCCCTATCGACAATTTCGTTAAAATCTGGGTAATAGAACATAAAGCCGACATCTTTGCCCCTGTGTGTGGCAAAAAGTAGATTGCTATTTCTTAGCAATAGCCTAAAATCACGGAACATATCAAAATCTTCTGCTAGTTCACGCTTGTAGTAGTATGGGTGGTCTGCAAAAACTATGTTATTAAGTGCGTTGTATCTCTCTATAGTTTTCCTGTAGTCGGTGATGAAACTTGCTTGTTCTATTGTGAAATCCTTGGTAATTTTTGCAATGCGTGCAGTGTCTTTTTCCAGCGCGTTATATGCTGTGGTGCATTTGCCTGTATAGCTTGTAAATTTTACTTGTTTAAGCTCGCTGAAATACTCGTGGTAGTACTCCTTGCCTAGGTTCTCTGAAAAAGACATCTCGCCCTCTTTTCTGGGGAAACCTACACAGTTATTTATGTGGCCATCTATGCCTACTACAAGTTTTTTGCAGTTGTGTTTCTGTGCATATTCTGTTGCATAGCCCAGCAGTGTAGCTACCTGTGCTTTTGCCCCAGACACAGCCTCAAAGAAACCTAGAAACAGCGTGTGTGGTGCGTTCCTGTGTATGATTAGCAGGCATGCAGTATACACTGTACCACCCTCTGTTACAGCTATTAGCTTTTGGGTAGAATTTTGCCTAAAAGACTGCTTTTTATCACGCACAAGCTGGAAAATCTCCGACTTGTTGTCTTTAAAATAGGTATCGTTGCAGTATATGCTTTTATAAAAAGAAAGGTACTGACTTTCGTTTATATCGGTGATATTCACAGATAGCCCCCTTAGATAATATTTGGTGTGATACCGTGGTTTATTTGGTAGCGATAGTATAGGTTTACATAGAAATAGAAGATATATTTTAGTGGGCTTTTCCAGAAACCATTGTTTAGCAAGGTGCGCCTAATAATATTACCCACAGAGAACACATTTTTGTAAAGTGCCCAGTATTCACGTGTTAGCTCGTCCGGGGACATATTCTGTGGCTGGTGGACAGCAAAAGAGCCATTGTATTCGTACATATCCTGTGACACAATACGGTTTGCAGACTGCATTTGCTGGTAAAAAACAGTACCGGGTATAGGAGTAAGAATATAAAAGCGTGGCACTGTGATTTTGTTATCCACAATAAAGTCACAGGTCTTGCGGATACTCTCTATAGTGTCACCATCTGCCCCCACTACCATCTCGGTGGATACATCTATGCCATAGCTCTGTATAGTTTTTATTTGCTGGGAGTAGCTGTCCACCTTTGCCCATGCCTTGGACATGGAGTTAAGGCTTGTTTGTGATATGCTCTCCAGCCCAAAAGACAACGAGATACAGCCACTATCTGCCACAGCAGAGAGTAGCTCGCTATCGTCCGCTATACGTATTTCGCACTGTGATAACCATGTCATGCCCAGTTTTTTTATCTCGCTACACAGCTCAAGCATATATTTGCGGTCGGATAAAATATTATCATCTAGTAGCAAAAACTTCTTGAAACCTAGCTCTCGCACACGCTTAATATCACGCATAACATCTGGTATTGGTCGCTGCATATATTTGTTCTTATATAGGCAGTATACAGAGCAGAATGAGCAGGAATTTGGGCAACCACGGCCAGCCTGTACAGGCAAAAAGTCACCGATTTTCTTGCCGAGGAATAGCTCATACTTGGGTAGGGGGTAGGAAAGTGTATCCAGTGGCATATTGTAAAAAGGCTGTAGATTGTTACTCTTATAGTCTGCTACCATCTGTGGGAAAGACAGCTCGCCATCACCTATTATAACACTATCACAGTATTTTTTTGCCTCCTCTGGCATCAGGCTTGCCATATATCCACCCATGACTACAGTTTTTCCACGTGCCCTAAACTCTTTTGCTATATCTATGCTCCTAACAATAGCGTGCCCCATACCAGAGATTGCTATTATATCTGCATCTGTGGTAAAGTCTACGTCCTCTATTGTTTCTAGCACACACTCAAAGTCGTCCTGTGGGCATAGAGCAGCCAGTATAGCAGGGGCTAGCCCTACAAAATACAGCTTGGACTTTTTTATCAGCTCTTTGCCATTGCAGTATGGGGTGGACTGTATAAAATAGATTTTCATTTTATGCTCCAATTCTTGGTTGTTTAGCCAAAGACTGTTCAGATTATAAGACTTTGGCTAGCCACGGCCTCTTGCCATGCGTTTGAGGTATGATGATAGCATTTGCTTGTAAAAGTTCATATCCATAAAGTCATAGATGCCACTTTTCTTGGCTATCTTATATAGTCGCAAAAATAGCTGATAGTAGAAGAAATAAAAGCTCTCTCTTGATATCTTATTAGGGTCTAGCACAAGGTGTAAGAAGTCGTATTCTTCTATGTCTGTAGATGTGATTTTATCTTTGTATTCATCATATAGTGGTGTGCCGGGTATGGGTGTAAATATAGACACAGTAACGTACCTAAGCCCTGTTTCCTCGACAAAATTATACAGGTTATCAAAATACTCCTTGTCGGCATCTATACCAGCAATCATAAGCGCTATAAGGTTTGCGCCAGCACTCTCTACCACCTCTATACAGCGCCTGTTATCGTCCATACTTGTCTGCTTGTTCATAGATTTTAGTACATCATCACTTATAGCCTCCAGCCCCACTAGGAAAAACTTAAAGCCGATATCTACAAGCATTTCTACTATATCTGGGTTTTGCGAGATAAAATCCGCACGTGCATAGCAGAGGAAGGTTTTGCTTATATTATTTTCTTTTATCATCTTTGCGAATGTGGTTAGTCGCTCACGGTTTACCAGAAAGTCATCATCAACAATCTGGATATTATCGCTGGGTATAGTTTTTATTTCGTCGATAACAAGCTGTAGGTCACGCGTGCGGTACTTGCCACCTGCAAGCAATGTGCAGTAGCAAAAATTACAGCTATATGGGCAAGAAAAAGATGTCTTGATACTGGCGATTTGTGGTATGTGCAGGTACTTGTAGTGGTCTTTGTGTTTATCAAAAAAGCTACGGTCCGGTATGGGTAGGCTGTTTATGTCTATGGGGGTTAGCTCGTTTACTATATACTCACTGCCATTTTTGTACACCAAGCCATTTATAGTAGCAAGCTTTTCACCCTGTAGCAGTCTTGATAGCTCCACTAGGCTCTCACTGCGATAGATATAGTCAACATTATCATTATACAGCCTAGTATAGTTTAGCTGTGCGTGCACACCACCAATGATAGTTATTATGCTTGGTGAAATTTCTTTTGCTATCTTGCAGTAGCTCAGCATTAGCTTTTCTTGTGTAATATAGCCAGAAATTGCTATTGCGTCTGGTTTCTCACGTTTTATAGTATCGCTGATGGATTTTTTCTCTATTATGCCATCATATATATAGCAGTCCATACCATCTGCTGTTAGCTGTGTATAAATATATTCAAGCTCCAGTGGCTCATTATCTAGTATATTGATGAAACTCAGGGTGTTTGGTGCTTGCGGACGGACTAAAAGAACTTTCATTAGATTTCCTTTCTCTTGCTGAATATATTTTTTACATACACACCAAGCAGAGATTTAAAACCCAGTGTCATACGCACGCTGTTTTTTAGTGGGATATTATCACGTATATATTTCAGTGAGTGCAGGTTTGTATTCACCTTGATAGCCAGTAGTAGCACCTGTGTGTAGTAGGCACGGAGCGACATTTTTGATGGATATATTATTACATCACCAAAATTCCACTTGTCATAATCGTCTATGGAGTAGATGAGCCTCTCCTTGTACTGCTCATACAGTGGGGTTAGTGGGTGTGGCACCAGTGGTGAAAATGTGATTAGCTCTGGCTTTAGCAAGTCTATGTATTTTAGCAGTCGTTTAAAGTCTGCTTTGTCCCAGTCTGGGTGTATGATGAACGAGCCCCAACAGGCAATGCCATTTTTGTGGAGCATATTTGTTGCTATTAGGTTCTGGTCTGTGGTGGCAGCTTTGTTGTATTCGCTTAGCCTGTCATCATCAAATGCCTCGTAGCCGACGATAACAGCGATAAGCCCGTTTTTGTTAAGGCGCGCTAGTAGATGTGGCTTTTCCAGTATGCTGTTTACACTGCCATAGCAGATATATTTTTTCTGTACATTCTGCTTTTCTACAAGCTCACAAAACTGCACCAGTCGCTCTTCGTTTATAAGAAAATCATTGTCGCATATCATAATATACGGCTCATCAAGTGCGGATATTTGTGCCACAATCTCAGCGATATCCACCTCCTGCACCTTGCCACCCTCTAGTTTCCAACGTATGCAAAAAGTACAACGGTTGCGACAGCCATATGCTGTTTGCACTACAGCACAGGGTTTTAGCCCTGTATACTGGTAATTTTGGCGGTACTTGGCAGTGGAGGCACGGTCTGGCACTATATATTCATTGCCGTGGGAGGGTAGCTCGTTTATAAAACCAAGGGATTTTGAGTATATGCCCTCGATTTGCTGTGGCGTAGCATTTCCCTGCATCTCTGCGGTTAGCCTTGCAAAATTATCTCTGGTAGTAGATTTGAACACATAGTCCACATTATCTACAAAGAAAGAGTTTGGGAAACAGGTAGCCTGTACCCCACCCACAAATACTTTTATATCGCTACTGAAACGCTTGGCAATACTGGCTATCTCTAGCACGTTGACAACGTCGGTACACTGGGAAGTAACACCGACAGCATCGGGTCTAAAGCTCTCTAAATAAGTTTCTAGCTTAGACTTTGGCTCTGCCATAAAATCTACTAATAGCACAGTGTGTGATAGCTCTTTTAGTATAGCTGACACACATTCCAGCCCCAGTGGCTCACCAAACATAAAGTTTTTTACAGTTGTGATGTTTTTATTGACCCATGGTCTAACAAGTAATATTTTCATTAACACCCTAGCCTCGCAATACTTTTTTTATATACTGATGTGTAATAGTAGCAGCCCCCAGAGAGAGCTTTAGTGTTGTGGATAGTCCATAGCGCTTAATCATATATATTACGTTCTGTGGTGGTAGCGTTATCTTGTAGTATAGCTTTATAATCTGGTAGTAATACTGGCTTATGCTCAGTTTTTCTGGCTTTACTACTAGGTGCGCCATGTCCCACTTTTCGTGCTCGTCATAGGGGATTATCAGGTTGTCCTTGCATTCATCAAAATACTTGGTACCTTTCATAGGTGTAAAGGGCTGTAGATTTACAAAAACAAGCTTTAGCCTGCGGATATATCTATATAGATTATCAAAATCTGCCTTGCCCCAGTCTATCCCAAGTATTATTGTGGCGTAGCACTCAATGTTATATTTTTGCAAAATTTGTACAGCTTTTTCATTGTCGTTAAGGTCTGATTTTTTATTATATTTATCTAGGTCCTCCTGACGTGCAGCCTCTAGCCCTACTATAACGGCGCTCAGCCCTACATCACGCAGTGTTGCTATGATATCCTCGTTATTAGCAATAAAATCTGCCCTGCCATACACAAGGAAACTCTTGTTAATGCCCAGTGTCTTTAGCTTATCTGCAAAGTATATAAGTCGCTCTCTGTTAAATAGAAAATCATCATCAACTATATAAACTTCCCTTTGTGGTATCTCTTGTAGCTCGCTTATAACATCGTCTATATCACGCGGGATATATGGCGAAATCTCCTTGCAAAAGCAAAAGTTACAGTTGTATGGGCAACCTAGCGAGGTTTTTATAAGTGCGCAGTGGTTGGCAAAGAGATAATAGTAATTATCCTGATATTTTGCTATACAGCCCCTGTCTGGGTGTATGCCTGTATAGTCTGTAATACCAAGTAAGTCATAAAAATCTTTAGCATCACGGAATATATGGTCTATGTGCTTGTCTATAAAGTCCTCTGGGCATACAGTTGCGTGCACACCACCAACACACACGGTGATATCTTGGCTGATATGCTTTATTCTCTTTGCATAGTCTTTCACAACACCTATATGGCTGATGTATGCTGTGATACCAACAAGGTCCGGTTTATAGTCTGCGATATAATGCTCAAGTTTTTTCTTTTCTAGTATCATATCCAGAATATCCACAGTATGCCCTGCTTTTTTTAGCACTGCAGATAGTTGCATTAGCTCCAGTGGCTGGCATATCATAACGCTCTGTAGCCCTATAGTTTCTTTGTGCGGTCGTGGCCTAATCAGTAGTATTTTCATCTTTATGCTCCAATACAAATCCATATATAGAGGGCATAAAAGCTCTCTGTTTTATCAAAAAAACTTCGCTTGTCCTGTAGTATTTTTCGCTGAGCCTAGTAAAATCTTTTACTGATAAATAATCCGCTTTTTCTGCTGTGAACTCTATGAAAAACATAACAAATTTATCATAAAAGCTATTGTTGCTCGCCTGTATAAATATTGCTTTTCCATCTTTTGCGAGTAGCTGGGAGAGGTTGCGTAGTACTTTTTCTTTTTCGATATAATATGGGAAAGAGTGGCAACAGGTTATAATATCGAATTTATGCTGGGAGCTATATTTTTCTGCATAGCAGTTGGTGAGCGTAAGAGCGCTGTTTTTTGCCTTTGCTATTTTGAGCATCTCGGCAGATTTATCAAGCCCAAACAAGCGTGCAGACTTATATTTTTTGCTGACAGTGTTAAGTAGCTCACCAGTGGCACAGCCAACATCTAGCATTGTGAAACCTTGGCTAATGGAAAAGCTACTATCTATATATTTCATTACCATATCACGGGTGGGGGAGAGCGAGTGCTTTTGCACCCAGAGGCTATCGTATTTTGTGGCAAGTTTATCCCATACACTTTTTTTCATAGCTATCTTCCTTTTCAAAATAGGGATTATGATATAACTTATTACATTTTAACATAATTACAAAAATATTGCAAGAAATTTGTGGATAATGCAGTGCACCTAAAATAAAAAAACAGCTCGGTCTGCATATCTGCAAAATCCAAGCTGTTGTTATGAATTATAGTCTATGTGTAGTTCCTGCTCCTGTTTTCTTGCTGATATCTCTGTAGTAGCGAGGACATATATTGCTCACGCTCGGGCAGTGTGCCGTATAGGTTGTGTGCTTGCTGTGGGTCATCACTGAGGTTATACAGCTCTTTTGGCTGGTGATGCTCGGTGTAGCCACGCTCTTTTTTGAACCAGTCTGGCTCATTATTATCATCACCTGTAGGCTCGTCGATATAAACCCAGTCACCAACACGCAGTGAGAACTTACCACTACAGGAGTGATATATTATACCCTCTCTTAGTGATTTATCTGTAGGTTTACCTGTGAATGTAGGCAAAAAGCTAAGGCTGTCCTCTGCCTCGTGCTCGGGTATATCATACCCCAGAATATCGGCAGATGTAGCAAAAAAGTCTAGCAGGCTAATGGTCTCATCACATACTGTATTTGCTGGGATAACTGCTGGCCAGCTTGCTATAGTTGGTACACGGTGTCCGCCCTCCCATAAATCCCGCTTGATACCACGCATATCACCCATGCTGTAATGAGCATGCTCAAGTATCCTGTTATATGCAAACACTTCTGGGCCATTGTCACATGTAAATACTATCAATGTGTTTTCTGCGATGCCTTTTCTCTCTAGTGCATCTATAACTTCGCCCACTGCCCAGTCCATCATTACTACATAGTCACCATATGCCCCAGCGCCACTGCTCCCAATGAACCTCTCTGTAGGCACTATGGGTGTGTGTGGTCCTGTAAGTGCATAATATAGGAAGAAAGGTGTATCACTGCTGTTTTCTATGTACTCCACACATTTTTCGGAGAGTTTCTCGCTAACATCTTCTAGCGACCAGCTCTCGGCAGATATGCCTTTCCACTCACGGTTTAGGTGTGGCTCAAAAAACGCACCCTGTACAGTGGGGATAGGGTCTACACGCCTATCAACAAACCATGTGTATGGCTCTATATTTGGCACATCGATACCAAAATAACTATCAAAGCCACAGTCCACAGGTCCACCTGTTATCTCTCTGTCAAAATCAATAAGGTTTGCTATTTCTGCACGTTTTTCACGGCAAGAAACACCGATATCGAGTAGGTCGCTAGAAGGGCTGTTGTCTTTGCACATCCAGTCCCAACCCAGATGCCACTTGCCTATACAGGCTGTGTTGTAGCCATTCTCAGAAAAAATATTTGCTACTGTGTTGCGGTCTTTTTCTATTATAGATTTATCCCAAGCCCATAGCACACTTTTTTTAAGCTCGCCACGCCAGCAATACCTGCCTGTTAATATGCCGTACCTTGAGGGTGTACAAACAGCAGATGAGGAATGTGCATCTGTGTATCTCATACCACTCTTAGCAAGCCTGTCAAGGTTTGGTGTAGGTATTTTACCATTTGGGTTATAGCAAGTTACATCACCACAGCCCATATCATCTGCTAATATGAATACTACATTTGGTTTGTTCACGTCTTACCTCCACAATAATTATCGTTTGGCACTATAAACAGCCTCGATGTTTGCTACAGGCACATCAGTCTCGAAACTTTGGCTTGCCATAAGCACATAGCCATTGTGTTTGCCCAAAGTTTCTATTATATACTCAGTTTCTTTTTTTACTTCTTCTGCTGTGCCACCGGGCAGTAGCCACTGTGTATCCACGCCACCATGGAATGTGATTTTGCCACCATATTTCTCAGATAGTGCGTCTATCTCTAGCCCTGCAACTTTTTGCACAGGCTCTAGTGCATCTACACCACAGTCTATAAGCTCTGGGATAATAGACCCCACAGCACCACAAGAGTGTTGCATGAAGAATGCGCCATATTCGTGGGACAGCTCGACTAGCTTTTTGGTATTCTCTTTAAAAAACTCACGCCACATATCCATGCTAAACAACAGTGATATCTGTGTGCCATAGTCATCATGTGTGCGCAGTATATCCACCTTGCCAGCACCAGCCTCGAAGCATCTGCGATAGTGCTCCATCTCGAACTTATTCATACCGTCCAGTATAGCCTGTGCCACCTCTGGTGCATCTATCATCAGCATGAAAAATTTATCCATGGGTATTAGGTTTGTTACTAGCTGGAATGGCCCTGGGTGACCTATTACTATAGCTTTGTCTGGGTGTTTTTCACAAGCTTTGGTGATGGTAGAGTAGTCAAACCAGTCTGGGTCTGGGAAAGTATATGCTGCTAGGTCCTCCATAGTTTCTACGTTATCCAGTGGGAAATAAGTAGTCATGGAGTAGCTGTCCACATCTGTTGTGTGAACAGTGTTTTTAAAACCCCAGTAGCTCTCTGTCACAGTACGTCCCTCTGCATCAGTTGTTCTCTCTAGTGGGGGGCCTATATATTTTGGGTCTGCATACCTGATATCAATATTGTATTTTTGGTAAAGCTGTTCTATATCTGTGAAACCATAGTGCTCCATTAGCTTGTCTTTTACTGCACCAACTGACTGGAAAGCCGCTGGTACTCTGTCTGTTTCCTTGCGTTGCATGGCTGCTCGTACTCTCTCTTTTGATGTCATAAAATATGTTCTCCAATCTGTTTTTTTATTATTATACTATGCTTGCTTTTACTTGTTAATTGAAAAAGCTGTTAATTTGTAGTAAAAAACAGTACGGATTTACTGATATATTGACACGAAATGTACTCTATGATAAAATTTTCTTATAACAAATTACCTGAAAGTGGGGGAGAGATGAAAAGTTTTGATGATATCATTGGATATTCGTATAAATCTAATAAAGACGGCAAAGCTGCGCTACCATATATGCTATACCCTGTGCGTACAGGGTGCAACTATGTAAAAGATAATTTCAGCATATCTAGGGGCAAGGAGTACCAGTATTTTACACTGCATATTGTGATTTCTGGGTATAGCTTTTTCGAGATAGATAACAAGCAGTATCTGCTAAAAAAAGGAGATGCTTTTATAATAATATCCGGTGAAGAACACAAGTATTATAGTACAAATGATAGTGGTCTGGGTCTGTTGTGGATGGAGCTTGAGTGCTCGGGTGCTAGGGAACTGATGGACTGGTACAGGGCGCATAAACAATATGTGCTAGAGTCTGCTGACACACAGCGCATAGCAGAAACACTGGCTGAGATACTGCGATACCAAAAAAATAATAAGGAGCACGATGACTACAAGGTGTCCGAGATGTGCTATGCATTAATAATGGAGCTATACCGCATAATGAATGAGGGAAAGTCCAGAAAAACCCCTGCTGCAATAACTGGTGCGATATATTACATAAATAGTCATTTTAGTGAGAATATAAGTATAAAAGAGCTAGTAGATTTTCTCAAAGTTAGCGAGAGTTACCTTAATAAAAAATTCCATGAGTACATGGGAACTTCTCCTGGGCATTTTATACTGCTGAAAAAAATAGAATATGCTGTTTTTTTGCTAAAAAATACGACGATATCCTGTGAGGACATCGCCGAAAAATGTGGTTTTTATGATGCCACACATCTATACAAAGTTTTTATGAAAAATATGGGTGTTGCACCGTCTAGTCTAAGAAATTAAAACACCTTACATTTTACCTGTGGCTATAATTTGCTTATAGTCCTCAAGGTTTTTCCTTATCAAAGCAGGTGTATCAAGGTTGTATGGACATTTGCTTATACAGCTATTACAGTTTATGCATTTTTCTACATCTAGCATCATCTGCTGTGATGTTTCTGTGAGGTGGGACGCAGAGGGTGAGCGACGTATAAGCAGTGACATGCGTGCACAAGTGTTTATCTGTATCCCTACAGGACATGGCATACAGTATGCACAGCCACGGCAAAACTCGCCCATAAGCTCGGACTTATCTTTGTTTATGATATCTGTAATATCAGGTGTCATACTAGGTGGGTTATCCATATATGATATAAATTCATCAAGCTCGGACTCTTTTTGTATACCCCAGATAGGCAGTACATTTTCAAACTGGGACTGGAACGCATATGCAGCAGCAGAGTTTGTTATAAGACCACCAGAGAGTGCTTTCATAGATAAAAAGCCCATATCACTTGCCTGACAGGCTCTTACTAGCTCAATGTCAACTTCATCGGACAAATAGCTGAATGGGAACTGCAAAGTATCGTACAAACCAGACTGTACAGCCTCCTGCGCTACTTTCATACGGTGGTTTGTTATACCAATAAAACGCACCTTGCCCTGTTCTTTAGCTTTTATCATAGCCTCGTACAATCCATCCTCTCCGCCTGGTTTTGGGCAGAAAGAAGGGTTGTGAAACTGCATAAGGTCCACGTAATCGGTCTTTAACATAGTTAGTGATGTGTGCAAATCTTCCCAGAATTTTTCTGCTGTCTTTGCAGGGGATTTTGTTGCTAGGTATATAGAATTACGCACCTCGCTTAGTGCAAGCCCTATTTTGTGCTCGCTATCGGTATAGCTCCTCGCAGTGTCATAGAATGTAATACCATTGTCATATGCTTTTCGCAGAATTTTTATAGCAGTAGCATCGTCCAGTCGCTGTATAGGTAGTGCACCAAAAGCATTCTTGTCAGTTGTAATATCGGTTTTACCAAAACGCATTTGCATAGTAAGTATCCTCCATTTTACATTATTGTTAATATTATACTATAAAGATAGTAAAAAGCAAGCAGTGATAATACTTTTTCATGTTGCATATCATAGACGTATATGGTATACTTTTAGCTAATCTCTGGCTAATTTATAATATAGGAGGTTATTACATATGTTTACAAACTTGCGTAACGATATCAATGCGATAAAAGAACGTGACCCAGCTGCACGCAGTAGCTTTGAGGTTTTTATGCTATACCCAGGTGTGCACGCAATAATATGGCACCGCCTAGCGCACAGCCTATATAGTGCAAAGTGGTTTTTTCTAGCAAGGCTAATATCACAAACTGTTAGGTTCTATACAGGTATAGAAATACACCCAGGGGCACAGATAGGCAATGGTGTTTTTATTGACCATGGCTGTGGTGTTGTAATAGGCGAGACAGCAGTGGTGGGAGATGGCTGTACAATATATCAGGGGACGACACTGGGTGGTACAGGCAAGGAAAAAGGCAAGCGACACCCCACACTGGGCAAGAACGTTATGGTAGGTGCTGGTGCAAAGATACTAGGGCCTTTTAATGTTGGTGATAACTGTAAAATAGCTGCGGGTGCAGTGCTGTTATTTGAGCTTCCGGAGGACTCCACAGCAGTGGGCGTACCTGCAAGGGCGGTGCGTGTGGCAGGCGTAAAAGTGAACAACCTAGACCAAGTGGATATCCCAGACCCAGTGCAGAATGAAATTAACAGGCTACAAGAGCGTGTTTTAGAGCTAGAAAAACTTGTGACTGCCAGCGAAGTGGCGCAGAATACTGCTGACTAATGAAACGTATGTATCACAATATACTGAATTGAACACCAACAATATATTAAAATCGTAAAAAAAATAATAAAAATTTAATAAAGACTTCATTTTCGCTTTACTTATTGAGTATTGTATTGTACAATAAAGAATGGAAAAAATATAAGCTTATAAATATAAGAGAACGGAAGGTAAAAAAATGGGTCTTGGATATAAAAGAATATTACTGAAACTAAGTGGTGAGGCAATGGCTGGCGATGTAGGCTTTGGCATAGACCACGAAACTGTGATGTCTATTTGTAGGAGCATAAAAAAATGTGCTGACGAGGGCTTTGAGATTGGTATTGTTGTCGGTGGCGGTAACTTTTGGCGTGGACGTTCTAGCGAGAATATGGACAGAACAAGGGCGGACCATATGGGAATGCTTGCAACAGTTATGAACTGTCTTGCACTTACAGACGCGCTGGAGGCTCTTGATGTGCCTGTACGTGTGCAAACAGCTATAATAATGCAACAAATAGCGGAGCCATACATCCGTAACAGGGCTGTAAGACATATGGAAAAAGGCCGTGTAGTAATCTTTGGATGTGGCACTGGTAACCCATTTTTCTCTACTGACTCTGCTGCGGCACTACGTGGTCTTGAGATAGGCGCAGATGCAATATTTAAGGCTACTATGGTGGACGGCGTGTATGACAAAGACCCTAATAAATATGATGATGCTGTTAAGTATGATAAAATCAGCTTCAGCGAGGTGCTAAACAGCCAGCTAAACGTCATGGATATGACAGCGGCTTCGCTTTGTCGTGACAATAACTTGCCTATACTGGTATTTAGCATGAAAGACCCTGATAATATCCACCGTGCTATGCATGGCGAGAATATAGGTACTATTATACAAGAGGCATAAAACCGTGTATTAGCATTTTTGCTATACTATATACTATAAAATTATATTAAATTATAGCCGTGTTTTTCGGCAGAACGGAGATTTTTAGTTATGCAAACACAAATTAAACTACATGAGGAAAAAATGCAAAAAACTATAAATGTACTAACATCAGAGTACGCAGCTTTGCGCGCAGGTAGGGCTAACCCATCGGTGCTTGATAGGGTTACTGCTGAGTATTATGGTGCAGAAACACCAATAAATCAGCTTGCTTCTATATCTGTTTCTGAGGCGAGAATTCTTGTTGTAACACCATATGACAAATCCGCACTAAAAGCTATAGAAAAAGGCATACAAATGTCCGACGTTGGTATTAATCCATCTAATGACGGCAACACACTACGCCTTGTTTTCCCACAGCTAACAGAAGAACGCAGAAAAGATTTGTGTAAAGATATACGCAAATATGCTGAAGAAGCAAAAGTTGCTATTCGTTCTATCCGTCGTGACGCTAATGACAAAGTAAAAGCACTAAAGAAAAATGGCGAGATTACTGAGGACGACCTAAAAGTAGCAGAGGGCAAAGTACAAAAAATGACAGATAAATACTGCGAAGAAGCAGACAAGCTATCCGCTGCAAAAGAAAAGGAAATAATGGAGGTATAGGCGAAATGGCTTATGCTGAAAGCGTAGTGGAGGGTGTCCTTGCCGAGCAAATGCCAAAGCACATTGCAGTGATAATGGACGGCAATGGTCGCTGGGCAAAAAAACGGTTTTTGCAACGTAGAGAGGGACACCGTGCAGGTGCTAAAGCTTTTCACAAAATAGTGGAGCACGCAGAGAAAATAGGCATACAGGTACTAACTGCGTATGCCTTTTCTACAGAAAACTGGAAAAGACCACAGCAAGAAATAGATACTATTATGGAGCTGTTAGAGGAATATCTTGATGAGTTTTTCAAAAGATATGAAAAAGAGAGCAGTAATATTAGGCTAAGTGTAATAGGCGATATTAGTGCTCTGAGGAGCTCCATCAAAGATAAGATATGTGTAGTAACAGAGAAAACAAGGCAAAACAGCGGTATGGTTGTGAATATTGCACTGAACTATGGTGGCAGGGACGAAATCGTTAATGCTGCCAGAGTTTTGGCGGAAAAAATAAAGCAGAACCAGATAAATGCCGAGGATATTACCGAAGAACTGCTGTCTTCCTATATGTATACTGCACACCAGCCCGACCCAGATATTATTATTCGCCCGAGTGGGGAGAAAAGACTTTCGAATTTTCTGCTTTGGCAATCAGCATACTCTGAGCTTGTTTTTATGGATGTCCTGTGGCCAGATTTTAAAGGTGAACATATGGAAGAAGCTATACGTGAATATGCAAAAAGAAACAGACGATATGGCGGAGTGTAATTTGCTGTATTGTACGAAAGGAGAGCCAATATGAAAATGAGAGTAATATCGGCAATGTTGGCACTTTTGGTATTATTGGTAGCGGTGCTGTTTTTTGATACCTCTTTACCTAACTTTTTTGCATCGTTCATAGTCGCAGTGGGTACATATGAGTATCTGGCAGCGAAAAAACTGGTAAAATATAAATTATTAACATATTCTAGTATGTTTTTTAGCATATCTATGATGTTTATTAACTATACTGTTAGTGTGCCTATTTTTATGGCGCTAGTCGTTGTATATATAACCTTTTGTTTTTTATCACTGGTTATATTGCACGATGAAGTAGACGTGGGCGATGTATGCTACACGATAACTGGTACAATGTTTGCTACTATACCACTACACCTTGTGTTCCTTATCTATAATATAGCTACCCCACAAGTAGCTATGTTTTATTTGCTTATGTTGTTTGGTTCGGCATGGTGGAGCGATACTGGTGCGTTTTTTGTGGGGACATTTTTGGGTAAGCACAAGCTGTGCCCAAGAGTAAGCCCTAAAAAAACTATAGAGGGTCTTGTGGGTGGTGTTATAGCTGGCACTATCGGTAATATACTTGTGGCGTATGCTTTTTACCACTTTGCAGCCGCAGTAGCACCATATGGTTACTTTACATCTACAGTAGAGATTAATTATTGGGCGGTGGCACTAACATCACCCATACTCTCACTGATAGGTGTGCTAGGCGATTTGGTAGCTTCTGTAATAAAAAGGCAGACAGGTATAAAAGACTTTGGTAATATTATGCCGGGGCATGGTGGGGTAATAGATAGGTTTGATAGCGTTATTTTTATCAGCCCGTTTATATTCCTGCTCTATATGTATTTTCCATTTATTAGTCTTGTTTGATTTTATGGAGGTTTTCTAATTGACAACTATCATTATTACTTTGCTGGTGTTTGGTGTTATAATAACACTGCACGAGCTGGGGCATTTTCTATTTGCAAAAGCATTTAATGTGCGCGTGCACGAGTTTGCTTTTGGCATGGGGCCGAAGCTTTTTAGCAAGCAAAAGGGAGAAACACTCTACTCCATACGTGCTTTCCCCATAGGTGGGTACGTAGCTATGGAGGGAGAGAACGGCACAGAAGAAGAGTATGTTGGTGATGGTAGGGCTTTTTTTGAGAAAAAGTTATACCAGCGCTTTTTGATTTTAGTAGCTGGTGCTGCAATGAATATCATTCTGGGCTTTGCTATACTGTTTGTGGTAACGCTTAATATGGATATTGTTGGCACTAACTATGTTTCTGAGGTGAGCGAGCAAGCGCCTTTTGTGGGGCAGTTGCAGTCTGGTGAGCAGATACTAAAAGTAAACAACCATACTACAAACAATTACAATGATGTTGTTTTTCAGATATTGCGTGATGCAGATGGTGTAATAGACTTTGTTACCATGCCTCTTGAGGGTGGAGAAAAGGTTAGCAAACAAATTACATTTAACATGACACAGGTAGAGGGCACGGACACCAATATGGTAGAGCTTGATATGCTGTTTTATGGCATAGAGCCAACATTTTGGCAGAGTGTAGAGTACTCATTCAACTGGACGATATCCGTCGCTAAGCAAGTTTGGTTCTCGCTAATAGATATTGTGACAGGCAGGTATGGTGTTAACGAGCTTTCTGGCCCTGTCGGCACTGCTACAGTTATCGAGGAAGCGTCCTCCATGGGGCTACAGTCTTTGATGGTGCTTGTAGCATTTATCACAATAAATGTAGGTGTCTTCAATATGTTGCCACTGCCTGCACTGGATGGTGGTAGGATATTATTCCTGATAATAGAGATGATACTGCGAAAGCCAGTACCACAGCGGTTCGAGGCTATTGTGCATGCATCTGGTATGGTGCTGTTACTAAGCTTTGTGGTCTTTGTTACGTTTAATGATATAATGCGCTTATTCCAATAAAAATACTGAGAGGCTGTGCTTAGTGGAGTTCTCATAAAGACACTTTATGACCTCCCCTATAAAGTTCGGTGTTTTGGCTGATAGCTTGCAATTTTCTGCAAGCTATCAGCTTT
>CAYJFF010000059.1:0-20732 GCA_964369345.1 uncultured Oscillospiraceae bacterium | reverse complement strand
AAACAGAAACAGCAATGCTAGAGCTAGAAACTGGCGGTGTTGACATTGTTTATGATATCGGTGCTTCTAACATCAATCGTACAGAAACTAACCCAGATCTAAAAATCTCTAGAGACCTTGGTTTCTCTGTTACTTACATAGGTTTGAACACAGAGAAAGAGCCATTTGACGACGTACGTGTTCGCCAAGCTCTAAACTATGGTATAGACATGGAATCTATCGTTGCATCTGTATTCCATGGTGCTGGTAGCAAATCCAATGGTCCTATCAGCCCAATGGTAGCTGCTTATGATGATACACTAACTGGATATGATTACGACCCTGAAAAAGCTCGTCAGCTATTAGCAGAGGCTGGGCTTGAAAATGGTTTCGACACAACTCTTTGGGTAAATGACGGTAACCAAGACAGAGCTAATATTGCTGTATTGGTACAAAGCCAACTTGCTGAACTAGGTATAAATGTATCTATCGAATATGTTGAATGGTCAAGATATCTTGAAGATACAGCAAGTGGTATGCATGACATGTTTATCTTGGGCTGGTCTAACGCAACTGGTACTGCTGACCAAGGTCTATATACAACACTACACTCAAGCGCTCATGGTACTCCTGGTAATAGATCTTTCTACACAAACGAGAGATTTGATGAGCTAATTGATTCTGCTAGAGTTTCTACAGATATTGAAGAGCAATTAGAGATGTACACAGAAGCTCAAAACATTGTTGTTGAAGACGCTCCTTGGATATTTACATGGAACCAAGAAAACTTAACAGGTGTTCGTGCTAATATTGAAGGTTACGTAAATCACCCATCAGGAAGAAGTATTTTAAAAGACGTTACTAAATAATAGTTTTATATACTTTATACAATCTTCAAAAAGGAAGGCCACTGATGTTTGGTGGTCTTCCTTTAAAGCATAATTACCACTTTTTAGCTTTTCTTATTCATTTGTAATAAATGGCAAATTAATATAAAGGAGGGACTCCATTGGTTAACTATATATTTAAAAGAATACTATTAATTATACCAGTTCTTATTGCTGTTACTTTTGTAATATTTACATTGTTATACTTCACTCCTGGTAATCCTGCATTGGCGATACTCGGAGAGGAAGGTGCTTCTACACCCGGAGCTCTTGAGGCTCTCGAAGAAGAATTAGGTCTAAACGATCCATTTTTTATCCGCTATGGCAACTATTTATTAGACCTACTACAAGGAGATATGGGTACGTCTTATCGTTCGGGAAACCCTGTTGCTGAGGAGTTGTTAGATAAACTGCCAACTACTGCAACGCTTACATTCTGGAGTATCGTTGTCGCAGTTGCGATAGGTATCCCTGTGGGAATAATATCTGCTACTAAACAATACTCATTTTTTGACAACATATCTATGATTTTTGCGTTACTCGGAGTTTCCATGCCTAACTTCTGGCAAGGAATGGTTCTTATTATTATATTCTCAGTTACTCTTGGCTGGTTGCCTGTATCTGGTATCGCCACACCGCTTCACTGGATACTACCAGCTGTTACAATAGGTACTTCTACTGCTGCGACAATCACTCGTATGACAAGGTCCAGTATGCTTGAGGTAAATAAACAAGACTATGTACGTACAGCACGTGCTAAAGGCCAAAGCGAAACAGTAGTTCTATTACGCCACCAATTAAAGAACGCACTTATTCCTATACTAACAGTTATCGGCCTGCAAATCGGTGCAATGTTTGGTGGTGCAGTATTGACAGAGAGTGTCTTTGCTATACCGGGAATAGGAAGGTTGATGGTTGAGTCTATCAAGAACCGTGACTATCCAGTGGTACAAGGCGGAGTTTTGCTGATTTCGGTTGTCTTTACTTTTATAAACTTGTTTGTTGATATTCTATATGCATATGCAGACCCCCGTATCAAAGCTAACTATATAAGAGGCAAGAAGAAAGGAGGCAAATAATGACAAAGAAAAAAAGATATAGTCAATTACTTGACATTTGGAAAAGACTTCGTCGTAATCATTTTGCGATGTTCGGACTTTGTATAATTGTAGTTTTAGTATTCTCAGCTTTATTTGCCGATATTATAGCACCCTATCCATACCAAGAGGTAGCTCTAGATCGTACATATCAATCCATGTCATTCGAACACCCAATGGGCACAGATAACTTCGGACGCGATATATTTAGCCGTATAATATATGGTTCTCGTATATCTCTACAAGTAGGCTTTGTTGCTGTTGGTATTTCCGGTATTATCGGAGTAATACTGGGCGCTATCGCTGGTTATTATGGTAAATGGATAGATCTAATTATAATGCGTACAACTGATGTGGCTCTGGCTATCCCTAGAATATTATTGGCTATAGCTATTACAGCTGCTTTGGGTAATAATTTGATTAATGTTATGATAGCTGTTGGTATCAGTGGTGTTCCCAATTACGTTCGTATTGTTAGGGCATCATTTTTGTCGCTAAGAGAGCAAGAATTTGTTGAGGCTGCACGTGCCTCTGGTGCTTCGGATTTTAGAATAATATTTTTGCACATACTTCCAAACTCACTATCACCTTTGATAGTTCAAGCGACTTTGGGCGTAGCAAGTGCCATATTATCTACAGCGGGCCTAAGCTTTATAGGTTTGGGTATTGCACCACCAATACCAGAGTGGGGTGCGATGCTATCCGATGGCCGTTCTTATTTCACACAATATCCACACATGGTAATGTTCCCAGGACTTGCTATTATGCTTACAATATTTGCACTTAACCTTTTAGGTGATGGTCTTCGTGATGCACTTGATCCAAAACTAAAACGATAAGAAAGAAGGATCATATATGAGTGAAAACAATAAATTATTAGAAATAAAAAACCTAAGTATACGTTATGTTACTGATGATGGCGTTGTTTCTGCAGTAACTAATGTTTCTCTATCTGTAGACCGTGGTACTACTTTGGGATTGGTTGGTGAAACAGGTGCAGGTAAAACAACTACAGCACTTGGCATATTAAATCTAGTACCAGACCCCCCAGGTGAGATATATAGTGGCGAAATTCTCTATGAGGGTAAAAATATATTGGATATGCCACCAGCAGAGATTCGTAGTATTCGTGGCTCAAAAATTAGTATGATATTCCAAGATCCTATGACCTCTCTAAACCCTGTTATTACTGTTGGCGAGCAAATTCAAGAAGTTGTTTTATTACACAACAAGATAAGCCCAGCAGATGCACTGGAGCGTGCAAAAGAAATGATGGAGATGGTTGGAATCTCTGGTGAGCGACACATTGAGTATCCGCACCAATTCTCTGGTGGTATGAAACAGCGTATAGTTATAGCTATGGCGCTTGCCTGCGAGCCTGCTCTGCTTTTGGCAGATGAGCCTACTTCTGCGCTTGATGTAACAATACAAGCACAGGTTCTTGATGTTATCGAAGAGCTAAAGAATAAATTTAACACTGCTATGATATTAGTAACACATGACCTAGGAGTAGTAGCAGAAACATGTGATTTTGTATCTATTATGTATGCTGGTGGAATAGTTGAGCATGGTTCCACACAACAAATATTCGAAAACCCTAGCCACCCCTACACAATAGGACTATTTAGCTCTATTCCAAAGCTTTATGATGATGTGGATAGACTAATCCCCATTGATGGACTAATGCCAGACCCAACAGACTTACCTGTGGGTTGTAGCTTTAGCCCAAGATGCCCTAAATGTATGGATATCTGTAATATAGAGGCACCAAAAGAAACAATATTGGAGAATGGCCATAAGGTTTCGTGCCATCTCTTTTCATAAGGAGGTAAGTAATGAGTCAACAACCAATATTAGCAGTAAAAGATCTATGTAAATTTTTTAGTACACCTCGTGGTACTCTGCATGCCGTAGACAATGTTAATTTCTACATAAACAAAGGTGAAACGCTAGGTGTTGTAGGAGAGTCTGGCTGTGGTAAAAGCACCCTGGGCAGAACGCTACTACACTTAACTACACCAACTGCAGGGCAAATTTTCTTTGAGGGTCAGGATATATCAGACCCTAGCAGAAAGGAAATGAGAGAGCTGAGAAAGGATATGCAAATAATATTCCAGGATCCTTTTTCATCCCTAAACCCTAGATTGACTGTTAGCAAGATAATATCCGAGCCTCTAAAGGTGTACAATATTTGCAAAACGCCAAAAGAGCTAGAAGACCGTGTTCTTGAGCTAATGGACACAGTAGGACTAGCTCGCAGGTTGCAAAACAGCTACCCTCATGAGCTAGACGGTGGTCGCAGACAACGTATAGGTGTTGCTAGAGCATTGGCGCTTAACCCTAAGTTTATAGTGTGTGATGAGCCTGTTTCTGCGCTGGACGTATCTATTCAAGCACAAATAATAAATCTGCTTGGTGACCTACAAAAAGAGCTAGGACTAACCTACATATTTATAACACATGACTTCTCTGTAGTAAAACATATTTCAGATAGAATAGTAGTTATGTACCTCGGAAATGTTATCGAAACTGCTCCAACCAAGGAGTTCTTTGCAAACCCACTTCACCCTTACTCAAAAGCACTTATATCTGCAATACCTGAGCCAATATATACAGGCAAAAAGCGTGAGCGTATAGTGCTAAAAGGTGAGATAACATCACCTATCGAGCCTAAGCCTGGATGCAGATTTGCTCCACGTTGTTCCTTCGCACAGCCATCTTGCATGAATACAACTCCTGTATTGCAAGATGTAGGCGCAGAACATTTTGTTGCTTGCCCATATGCTCATGAGCTAAAAGGCAAATAATTGTTATACAATTAATCATTAATAAAGAGCCGTAAATATATTACTAGATGCATATCTAATAGTATACTTACGGCTCAAAGCATTAAATTGGCTTGATGTTTTTAACGAGAGCTATTACTCCTCTGGAAAACTCAATAAAATTTGATAATTACAACAAAAAATATATAGTCGGTGTCAGTTTTGACACTTACTATGTATTTTTGTGCTTTTTGTGCTAATATAGTACTAAGCCTAAAATTATAGACAATAAAATGAGTTTATAGTTTTTATGCAGATTTTTTTGGGGAAAATGAGGAGGTTAACAATGAAAAGAAGTTCTAAGAAAATGCTTTCTATGTTTCTTGCGTTTGTAATGACAATATCGGTGGTGCCGATGAACGTTTTTGCAAATGAAGATAACTACATAGACAGCGATACTATTACAGCTTTCGCAGAGCTGAAAGACGAGGTAGCAACACAGGTGGTGGCTATGGGTAGTGACCTAGACGCCGACTTACCAAAAGATATTGAGGCAACTGTAGAAACAAAGAAGTGGACACAGGTGGCAAGCCCTGCAAGTGCTACACCGTCCATGAGCAGTGTGCTGACAACAAGCACGATAGATATACCTGTGGACTGGGTGCTAAGTGGAAACACTGCATTCTCTACGGATAGCGAGGCTATGTTTACATACACAGCACAGGTGCCTGCAAGCTATAGTGTGGCAAGTGGGGTAGCTCTGCCAACTATAACAGTGGAGGTAAAGTCGGCTGTGCCTATGCCAACTTCCAGCCATGCTTATGCAACATGGGCGGACTTTGCGGCAACTGCTGTAGAGGGCACGGACTATGAAGTAGATGGCGTTGATGTTGACATACACACCATGGCTGGTTTTGCTTGGTTTGCACAAGAAACACTGGCTGGTGATGATTTTGCAGGTAAAACTGTCGTGTTAAGAGGAACAATAGATTTTGTAGATGCTGACGTTGCCCAGCCTTGGGAGAGCATGGGCGAGTTTGCTGGCGAAATCAACTCTAGCTCTAGTACACCAATTCTTGGGTTTAATGGGGAAAATCCACTATTTAGCACACTTACTGCTGATGGCGAAATATTGCAGGTATATGTGGAATATGTGGATGTATCCAGCTCCAATGGTACTGCTATATTGGTAGAAGAAAACAACGGAACAATACGCAATGTTGCTGTTACAGGTAGTATATCGGTTGACGCTGACTTTTTAGATAAACCAGTTGGCGCAATAGCTAGTGTTAATAACGGAGAAATATACAACTGTGCAGTTTCTGTCAATATAACAGTAAATGGCAATGGCGCAATAGTCGGTGGTATAGTGGGCGAAAACACAGGCACAGTGCAAAACTCCTATAACCTTGGTTATATTACTGTAGATGGCAGTAATATCGTTGGTGGTATAGTGGGCGAAAACACAGGCACAGTGGAGATTGTCTACTACGCAGGTGAAATCACAGCACCTAACGCACAGAACCTTGGTGGTGTTGTTGGTACTAATAGCGGCACTGTAGAAGATACTTGCTACTATATGGAGCAAAACTCTGTAAGTGTTGGTGTGGGTAATGATAATGCGAGCAGTTCTATGAGCAAAACTCGCGAGTATATGAAAAGTGCTGATTTCAAAGATCTGCTAGATGATGCAAGAGATGCAGCTAAGAACACTGATCTTGATCCTTGGTATCAGTATGGAAACGCATTTCCCAAATTTCAGGCTATATCGTTGAATACAACTTGGGAAGACATTGCTATGCAAGCTGTACTGGGAACGGACTATGATATAGATGGTAATGATATAGAAATCCACACAGCTGAGGGTCTTGCGTGGTTTGCAAACTATGTAAATACAGGCAACAGTGCAGAAGATATGCTGGTTACATTGACAGATGATATAAGCTTATGGAAGATAATAACTAATTATTACAATTTTAGCTATATAACGAAATATAACAGTTGGGTGCCTATAGACGGCTTTAGTGGCACCTTTGATGGTGCGGGACATTCTATACGTTATGTATCTATCAACGATAGTACCTCGACACAGGCAAAAGGCTTGTTCGGTACTACGGAAGATGGCGCGGTTATAAAAAACCTACAACTATCTGCAGTTAATATAGTTGGTGGTGGCGAAGCAGGTGCATTAGTTGGTAAGGCAAACGGAAGCCTTGAGCTGTATAACATTACACTTCAGAAATACTCACATTCCGTCACTAACATGATAAATGCTGGAAGTTATGCTGGTGGTATAGTTGGTGCTGTAGAAGATGCCACCATAGCGAACTGCTCTGTTACAGATTTAGCGTTTGAGGGCACACCAACTTATGCTGGTGGTATTGTGGGATATGCAGATGGCAACACCAATATCCAAAACTGCTATGGCTGGATACCTGATCAAAATGCCGGTGGTATACTGGGCTATGCAGGTGTAGGTGTAGAAGCAGAGAACTGCTATTTCGACGACTCTTTCAATAAAGGCGTAAGTGAGAGCAATGACGACAGAGTTTTTGATGGTATACACGACTTGAGTTATGTTTATTCCGTTATAGAAGCAGAGTGGAAAGCGCTTGTCGCGAGCCTAAATGATTGGGTTTATAAAAATGATGCAGGCATGGCAGGTGTTGACCTAAACTATTGGGTATGGGATGACCCACACCCTGTTTTTGCGACAGATGAAACTTTTGTATTTGTTATGCTAGATGATGTTATAGTAGAAGCGTCTGTCTACACCGAAAGCACATCTGTTACGGTATCACTGGATGATTATGATGAAGTTGAAATTCGTGAGTTTGTGTACTGGACATCCGAAGATATCGTAATACCAGAAGCAGACAAAAACGACAGAACCATAACATTTGATATGCCTGCACACAATGTTGTAGTAAAAGCAGTGTACGAAAACCCTGAAATAACAGGTAGTGTTAGTATATCTGGTAGTGCTATATTTGGCAATGAACTTACTGCAAACCTATCAAATGTTAACGCCGCAGATGTAGCAATATATCAGTGGAAACGTGGTGATGAAAATATAGGCACAAACAGTAATAAGTACACACTAACAGAAGCAGATATCGGCAAGACTATCACAGTCGAGGTATCTTCCAATAGCACATCTGGCACAATAACAAGCCAGCCGACAGAAAAAGTAGAAAAAGCTGATGGCTTTGTTATAGATAGTTATAGAGTAAAAAACCCCTCTACAGGGGAAAACAATGATGCACTTTTTGAAGTTTTTTGGAGTACGGAGCTGGTGTTAATTCCAATCATAGAATATGCAGATAACCCCGAATTTACTAATTCTCAAACTATGTCTGGAACTATAGTTACTGGGTTGTCAGATAAAACATATTATTTTAGAGCAATGGAAAGCTCCACACACAAACCAGGCACTACTATCGGATTCACTTTTAAAACGTTCGTAGCTATTGAAGATGTAGAGCTCAAAAACTCCAAGGTAGATGTGGGGCAAGCACTTAAGCTTGATTATATTATAACTCCTGAAGGTGTTAACTATGGTCATATAACTTGGAGAGTAGTGGACGAAAATGGTACAGGTGCAAGTATTTATGAGACGAGTTACCCAGACGGCTACTCCTACTTTACTGCTACTGCCCCAGGTACAGCAAAAATCGAGCTAGCAATCCATGCATACACTCCTGATGTTGTTAAATATTACTTTGACATAACAGTAAATGAGGGTGCGAGAACGGAACAAACAATAAGCTTTGCTAGTGGCACTGTGGACAAAACTGTGGGTGATGCAAACTTTACTAACGCAGTTAGTGGCGCATACACTACTGTAACATACACAAGTGGTAACACAAGAGTTGCTACAGTGAACAGCACCACAGGCGAGGTAAGCATTGTTGGCGCAGGAACAGCGATAATCACAGCAACAGCAGAAGAAACTTGGATTTACGAAGGTGCTACTGCTAGCTATGTTTTGTCTGTAGATAATGGTACAGTTTCTACAACACAGGACGAAACAACAATATTTGATGGCGAGTTTGACGACCTTGATGATGTTATCCTAAACGGAGAAAAACTATCTGTTCGCTCGAATGGTGCGCTTTATGGATACCCAGATTACACTGCCAACAATGGTATTATCGGTGTTGTGTTTGAGAGTAGCATAGGCGTTACATTGTACAAAGAGTTTATAGCATTTTTGCCAACAGGTAGCTATGAGCTTAATGTAACAACACATAGCGGTCTATCCACAGAAACTACAATAACAGTACCAGAAAAAACAACCCACAGCGTAACAGTAGCAAACCTTGGCACAGGCACAAATGGTACATTCACAAAGCAAGTGGGCGATATTGTTGAGATATACGCTGGCACTCGCGAGGGCTTTAGGTTTGATAGCTGGACTATAGAGGGTGCAACACTTGATAGCACTTCTGCAAACAGAACAATGTTTGTTATGATGTCAAGTGATGTAGCAATCACAGCAAACTGGTTGGAGGGAGAAGAAATAACCACTGACTCCTCCGAGGAAGACAGCAGTAGTGAGTATAATTTCTGGCAAGATGTTGTAGAAGAAATAGAAAACAGCAAAAACGGAGATACTATCAAAGTTGATGCAAAGAGCTATGACAAAATGACATTGGCAGTAATGGATGCACTACGCAACCACAATGTTAACCTAGTTATAGACTGGTATGCAGGTGATACAATACTAATACCAGCAGGCATGGCAAAAGCACAGGAGGCGTACAGAGTTTACTGGCCACTATCCAAGCTTGCAGAGCTATATGCTGGTAACACACTGCCAGACAGCGTTATAAATAGCTTAATAAACCCAAACACCGGTGGCACAATGGAGGGTGGTAGCTATGACAGCACTGTGGAGGCACCAACAGTTATAGAAACACAGCCTGTTTATACTACAAACGACAGTGGAGAAACAGAAATGGAAATCCCACAGGTAGTTATAACAGCACCTACCGCAGGTTATGAGATTGATATGCAAAGTATCATAGCACTTGTAACTATAGGCATTGCTCTTGTAGTAGGTGGCGCAGCATATGTTGTGCTAAGACGCAAAAGAGCAGAATAAAATAACCTCATTCCCAATTATAGATAAATAACCATAGCCTGAGCTTATCGCAATTTGTTTTGTGGTGGCTCAGGCTTTTTTTGTAAATTTTAAGTAAAGTTAAGGTTTGTGGTATAATATATAGTAAAGTTTCAATTTGTGAGAACATGGAAATTCTAGTATAAAAGAATAAATACCGCTAGAATAAATAACGAGAAAGGATAATATATGAGAAATGCTGTGATAATAATACCTGCCTATAAGCCGACTACAGCTCTTATAGAAATAGTAAATGACCTAAAATCAAATAACTTTCATAAGATAATTGTAGTTGATGATGGCAGTGGCGCAGAATATAGCGATATATTTGTAAAAGTCAAGTCGCTAGGGCCCATTGTGGCGGTCCACCCACAGAACAAAGGAAAAGGCGAAGCTCTCAAAACAGGTTTTAGAGAAGCTAGAGAAAAGTTTGATATAGCAGATGGGGTAATAACCGTTGATGCTGATAACCAACACCATGTTTCGGATGTGGTAAAGATAAGCGAGGCTCTAAAAATCAACCCCAATGCGCTGGTAATTGGTAGCCGTGACTTTGACAGTGATAAAATACCCCTAAAAAGTTTGTTTGGAAATAAACTGACATCTATTGTGTTTAAGCTAAGTACGGGCGTTACATGCAAAGATACACAAACCGGTCTTCGTGGATTGCACGCCAATATGCTGGATATGGCATTAAGCACCCATGGCTCCAGATATGAGTATGAGTATAACTTTTTAACAGAAGCAGTGGAGGAATTCGACCTAGTAAGCGTTCCCATTAAAACGATTTACATTGATGATAACAAGAACTCTCATTTCCGACCTATCCGAGATTCTTTATTAATATACCAAAGGCCTATCAAGTTTTTTGTCAGCTCTTTAATAGGCTTTCTGTCCGATATAGTGATATTTTATTTATTAACTCTATTACTATCTTTTTCAGCTACAGAAAATGTAATTATTGCTACAGTCATAGCACGCATAGCCTCTGGGGTAATAAACTACACTATAAACAAAAAATCAGTTTTCAGGTTAGAGAATAAATTAATAAGTAGCTCTCTAAAGTATCTTTTTATATTCTTGCTAATAATGTCCGCAAGCGCCATTGGCACCGCTGGGCTTTCTCTGGTTATTACAAGCACGGTTCTAGCCAAAATAATTGTAGATATCATTCTTTTTATATTTAGTTATAATATTCAAAAAAACTGGGTTTTTGCAGATAAAATCAACACCCAAAAAGCCTCGAGGATATGGAAATCCTGCACGTTCTTGTTCTTGCTTTTTTATGTAGGATTTACAGTATTCCACAGATTTCTTATACCACAAAATATTGTAGTAGTAGATGATATTTACACAGAAGAACCAGCACCATCTGTAGGGAGTAGCGATATTCTAGAAGAAGATAAAGCACCTACTCAAGATATAGTCCAAACAGAAGACCTTTCACCAGAAGACAAAGATATAATCACTGAGCCGATAATTACTGACACTAGCTACACTGATGAAAATATCAGCGTTACCATTGAGACTATAAGAGAGTTTGATACTGATATTTATATAGCAGAAGTGATATTAAGCGATAGCTCATATTTAAAGACAGGCTTGGCCGAGGGCTCTTTTGGAACTAACGTTAAAGAAAAGACCTCCGAAATAGCAGAAGATAATAACGCAATTCTTGCCATAAACGGTGACTACTATGGCTTTAGGGATTATGGATATGTAATGCGAAATGGCTATCTATACCGCGATATCGCGACCGAAGGTGGCAACGAAGCATTGGTGATTTACCAAGATGGAAATATGGAAATAGTTAATGAATCTGATATTACTGCAAGTGAACTACAAGCCAATGGAGCAGAGCAAATTTTCTCTTTTGGTCCGGGGCTTATTTCTGATGGAGAGATACAGGTTGATGAAAACAGCCAGGTTCAGCGGGAGGACGCTAGCAATCCACGAACAGCTATTGCTATGGTAGATGAAAACCATTATATTTTTATGGTGGCAGATGGCAGAACAGATATAAGCGAGGGTTTATCGCTTCAGGAAATGGCGATAGTTTTGAGTGAGTATGGCTGTGAAGTCGCTTATAATTTAGACGGTGGCGGTTCTGCTACAATGATTTTTATGGGCGAGCTTATAAATAACCCTACCACAAATGGCAGAGATATCAAAGAGAGGAGCGTGAGTGATATTGTATACATCGGATAATAAAAAACTTTTAAGAGAGTTTTATGTTAAGAAAAGAATTATACCATATGCTATTTGGACACTTTTTTCTCTACTGTTTTCTTATATTTACTCTTTATTCTCTCACGGTGTTTCTTCGCCTTATATGACATTCCTATTTTTATTCCCTCTTGTTTTAGGCGTTCTACCTGCTCTGTTGTGTTTTAGCTTCAAAAAGAAGATTACAACTTACTTTTTTAGCACTCACCTTTACCACACGGGCGTTATATGCTTAGCTTTAAGCTCGATACTTGCTGGAATTTTTGAGATTGCAGGTACATCATCTATATATCAAGTTATCTTAATGTTTATAGGCGGTGCTATGTTAGTTTTTGGGTTTATCTGCTTTCTAATAAAAAAGTAACTGCTATATAATCACTTTTATTATAGTGTGGCTCTTTGTTTCTGGAGTATTTTAACGTGCTATTAAGAGGTAGACACTGTACACATAATAGTATATAATAGATAAAACTATTCTCTAATATCCCAAAAACATATATTATCCCACAATAGAGGTGCTATAAATGAGAGAAAAACTGGAAAATTATCAGGAGATTACAAAAATAGAGCTGAGCTGTGCTATTACCCACGCAATACACCAATCCCAAAAAGTAGTAGAAACACTGGGAGAGAAATTTAAGCCTGCACAGAGCACAGGAAATGTGTACCCTGCATCCGAGAACATAGACTGGATAGAGACTGGAAACTATACTGGTAATATCATCTAAAATACTAGCACTTATTATTTATTAATACACTACAGTACCCCCTCCTATTAAGACAAAAATAGGAGGGGGTATTTACGAATGTGCAGAAAAACAACACAATCACAAGAATAGATGAGCGATATATTGCACAAAGTCATTCTTGACAAATTATTTAATGTGGTATAAACTCTGATGTAGTAAGTTTAAACTTACTAACTTATTGGTGATTGGAGATAGAATGGAATTAATCCTCAGATATATAAAGCGACACAAGAAAATTTTTTTGCTCGCACTTCTCGTTAAATTTTTAGGCACTACAGTAGATTTAATAATACCATGGACTTTGGCGCATGTCATAGATGTTGTTGTTCCCACGCAGAACATTTGGCATATACTGATGTGGGGAGGCTTTATGGTGCTATCGGCAGTGCTGGGATGTGTAACCAACCTAAAAGCTAACAGGCTAACATCGCAGTCGGCTGCAAGGTTTGCAAAAGACCTAAAATTTGATATATTCGAAAAAGTACTAAAGCTGAGTAGTGAACAACTAGATTACCTATCAGTGCCATCTGTAATTACTCGTGTGACTACAGATACAAACTCACTGCACCAGTTTATCAGTATTACACAGCGCATGGGAATACGCTCCCCCATTCTACTCGTAGGTAGCATTTTTATGACACTGATGATAGATGTAAGACTTGCACTTGTTATGATTTGCACATTGCCCATACTGGTGATAATTGTTGTTGTGCTCACCAAAAAAGGCGTGCCACTATTTGATAATAGCCGTAAAACTACAGATAACCTGACATCTGTTTTGCGAGAGAATATATCTGGTGCCAAAATAATAAAAGCATTTAATAAAAATGCATACGAGGAAGAGCGATTTAACACTGTGAACACAGCGAATAAAGAGGCTACCAAAAAGGCTGAAACCCTAATGGCTATAAGCAACCCTCTCATAAGTGTATGCATAAATATTGGTATGGTGCTAGTGTTGTTACTGGGTGCGTATTTTGTGAGCAGTGGTGTCAGCACGCCCGGTACTATTATCACGTTTATGACTTGCTTTTCTTTGATAGCAATATCAATAATGACAGTAACGCGTGTGTTTATAATGTCATCAAAATCCATAGCATCTGCAAACAGGCTACAAGAGATACTGGATATGGAAGTGCCAGAAACAAAGACAATAAGTAGTGCTACTATAGCCTCAGCAGAAAGCAAATATCATATAGAGTTTAACAATGTAAATTTTTCTTACCTCAAGAAAAAAGACAACCTAAAGAATATATCTTTTGCTATTAACCGTGGCGAATCACTGGGTATACTGGGTGGTATAGGTGCTGGAAAAAGCACTATTGTCAACCTGTTGCTACATCTATATGATGCAGATAGCGGTAATATTTATATCAACGGCAAGGATATAAATAGCATACCAGAAGATATCTTATACAAAATGATAGGTGTTGTTTTCCAAAAAGATAGGCTATTACAGGCTACTATATACGATAATATCTCTTTCGGTCGCAAGCTACCGTTCGAGGATATACCAAAAGCGTGCGAAGTAGCACAGGCTACAGAGTTTATCTCACAAAAAGTTGATGGACTGCAGTACCAAGTGGCAGTAGCAGGTAAAAACCTTAGTGGTGGTCAGCGCCAACGTCTGCTAATTGCACGTGCACTTGCACAAATGCCAGAAATATTACTGCTGGACGATGTTTCCAGCGCGCTGGACTATCATACAGACAGCTTGCTAAGAAAAGCACTGAACGAGCAGTATGCAGATAGCTCAAAAATAATTATTGCACAGAGAATTAGCTCCATTAGGCATTGTGAGCATATCATGCTACTAAGTGGCGGTGAAGTAGTGGGCTATGGCACTCACGAGCAACTGCTGGCAAACTGTAGTGCGTACAAATACATCTATACATCGCAAGGAGGTGAAGTGTAGTGGCAAATAGACTAAGCTCGCTCTCTTTGGACGATAGCAAAGCAAGTGGCAATAAAAAGCAAATATTGCTACGCCTGCTAAAATATATGGCAGGATACAGAGTTATTACTTTTTTTGCAATATTATTTACAATAATAACAAATATGCTTGCGCTATATAGCCCACGTATCAGTGGATATGTTATTGACTTGATAGAAGATAATAGCCAAGGCATAGACTTTGGCATGGTGTATTATTACTGTGCAGTAATGGTGATTTTTTATCTGCTATCTGCAATATTCCAGTACCTACTACGCCGTATTATGGTAAACCTAAGCCAGAGCATGATAGCAAAACTGCGAGAAGATTCTTTTGCAAAGCTTGCAAAGCTCAAGGTAAGCTACTTTGATACTAAGAGCACAGGTGACATCATCAGCCGTTTTTCATATGACGCAGAAACAGTGGGTACGTCCGTCTGTCAAGATATTATTACTATTTCTACTGCATTCATAACAGCTATTTTTTCTGTTGTTATGATGCTTATTATTTCCCCCCTACTCTCTATAATTTTGGTGGCAACTATACCAGTATCTGCATTTGTTGCTACTACTATCAGCAAAAAAATCCGACCATTATTCCGCGAAAAATCCAGAAAACTAGGCGAGCTAAATGGCTACCTAGAAGAAATGATATCTTGCTACCGTAGTATAAAAGTTTATCACCAGCAACAACGTATTTTGGGCGAGTTTGATAAGAAAAATAACGAGGTTATAGAAACTCACGTAAAGGCAGAATACGCATCTACAAGCATTGCACCAGCTACTTCTTTTGTAAACAATCTCTCGCTTGCACTTATATGCACTGGCGGGTCTATATTATATCTTTTCGAGAAAATCACACTTGGTGATGTGTCTAGCTTCATACTATATTCACGCAAATTTTCTAGTGTTATCAGCGAGGTTAGTCGTATAACAAGTGAGCTACAGACAGCGCTAGCATGTGCAGAGCGTATATTCTCTTTCCTAGATGAGAACGAGGAAGAAAACCCCTCTACTCCGCTAGAAAGTATTGCCTCAGAATATGCTATATCACTACAGTCGCTTGATTTTGGTTATGATGAGAGCACAAAAATTTTGCACAATATAAATTTGAACGTCAAGCAGGGGCAGACTATAGCTATTGTAGGGCAAACTGGCTCTGGCAAAACCACGCTCATTAACCTGCTAATGCGTTTTTATGACCACAAGCATGGTAAAATACTGATGAATGGGCAAGATATCTTGCTTTGTAGTCGCGAAAGTATACGTAACGAGATTGGCATGGTGCTACAGGAAAGTTGGCTCTTTAACGGAACTTTTCGAGAGAACATTACATACGCAAACCCCACAGCGAGTATGGATGATGTTATAAAAGTGGCTGAGGCTACCTATATACACAGCTATATATCCTCACTGGAAAAAGGCTATGACACGGTAATAAACGAAAATGGCTCCAGCCTATCCGAAGGACAAAAGCAACTGCTGATGATAGCACGCATTATGCTAGCAGATAAAAAGTATCTGATACTTGACGAGGCTACCTCTAGCGTAGACACAATAACAGAGATAGAGATACAAAATGCCATGGCAGCTATGATGAAAAATAGAACTTGTTTTGTCATTGCACACAGGCTATCTACTATACAAAATGCAGATATGATTTTGGTTATGAAGAATGGTAGAGTCATCGAAAGTGGCACGCACAGCGAATTACTTGAGCATAATGGCGAATATTATAGCCTTTACCACGCACAATTTTACTCATAGTGTGACATTTTTAAAAAAGTATTGACAACGCTAATCTAAGGTGTTATATTTATCGTGTTAAGTTAGTTAATGTTTACTAACTCTAGGATAGCGATATTTGCTATTCTCACTAAACTTTTCATTAATTTATTTGGAGGACAACAACCATGGTATGTGTAATATTTTCAACAATTACAGGAAACGGATATAAACTTGCAGAGGCGGCTGCTTCTGTAGTGGACGAAAAAGCAGGTCCATATAACATTGCATACATAAACGACAAGGTAATAGAAACTTTCGATACTTTTATAATAACATACTGGTGCGACAAAGGCTCTGTAGACCCTGCTGTTAAAGAATTGATAGACAAGCTTAGCGGTAAAAACATAATAATAATGGGTACTATAGGCGTTGATGTAAATACAGCACATGCAAAATCTGTAGTGCAACGTGTTGAAGCTTTGGTATCTGCTCAGAACAATATGGTTGGACATTTCCTATGTCGTGGAAGCATAGACCTAATAAGAACTGTACAAAAACTAAAACTGCCAGAGGGCGAAAAAGGCCGTCTGACACCTGAACGTTTTCAGGGACAACTATACTCTGCTAACCACCCTAACGAGTACGACTTACACGAGGCAAAGACTTTCACAGTGAAGATGATGAACAAACTAGGTGTGGAAAAGAGAGTATATGCAACAGAATGATGTAAAACAGACGATATACAAAAGTACACTGATACTAATATTATTTTCGCTATGTATAATTTCCGTACCCGTATCTGTGTCGCTGGGTGCTGTTGATATCCCAGTAAGCGAAGTTATGCGTGTGTTGTTTGTTGACGACGGTAGCTCATCTAGGCTACTGGTATGGACACTGCGTTTGCCACGTGTGCTCACAGCAGGGCTTATCGGCATATGCTTATCATTATCTGGATGTATACTGCAAGGTGTTATGAGAAACAACTTAGCATCACCGTCTACTATCGGCGTTACCAGTGGTGCTAGCTTTGTTGCGTATATGGTGCTTGTAGTGTTCCCAGACCAGTTCAGACTATTGCCTATCGGCTCTATAATCGGTGCTTTTGCGACAACAATGCTTATATATATGCTAGCATACCAAAATGGCGTTAGCGCTGTTAAGATGATATTATCTGGTCTTGCTGTATCCGCTGTTTTCTCTGCATTCAATGATATGATAAGGATTTTTTATGCAGAAACAATAGGCGATGCATCATCGTTCCTAGTTGGTGGGCTAACAGGTGTTGTTTGGGATAGCTTTTATATGATACTGCCATATGCGGCAGTCGGCACCCTGCTCTGTGTATTCATCCCTACCAGAATGAATATACTCATGCTCGGTGATGAAACCGCCACAACGCTGGGTATGCGAACAGAGTCGTTCCGTTTTTTCCTGATAACAGTATCTTCGCTACTTGCTGGTGGCTCTATAGCAGTATCTGGTATGATAGGCTTTGTGGGACTGATAGTACCACATATATCAAGGCTGATTATCGGCTCCGACTATAAATTCCTATTTCCTACATCTGCATGTATTGGTTTCTTGCTTGTGGTAGCGTGTGACACAATAGGGCGAATTATTTTGCCAGTGGGTGAAATACCAGTTAGCATAACACTCGCATTTATCGGCGCACCATTCTTCTTATACCTACTACGAACAAGAGAAAACTAAGCAAGGAGGAAAATATGTATTTTGGGTTTGATAACATATCTATTGCATATGGCAAAAAAGAGATAGTAAATAATATTACAATAGACTTCCCACGTGGTGAAATCACTACTATCATTGGCAAAAACGGCTGTGGTAAGTCCAGCTTGCTAAAGACGATATCAAAAGCTGTGAAACAGACAGGTGGTAATGTTATATTTGAAGACAAGAAGATTAGCGAATACAAATCTACCGACCTTGCCAAGCGTATAGCATACTTGCCTCAGCTACACTTTTCTCCACCAGATATTGATGTCAAAACACTGGTTTCTTATGGCAGGTATCCACACCTTAAGTTTATAAAAAAGCTAAGTGAAAAAGACTATGATATAGTTAATGAAACTATCAAGATTACAGGGCTTGAACACCTAAAAGACCAGCAAATACGTACGCTATCCGGTGGTGAAAAACAGCGTGCGTGGATAGCTATGACTATCTGCCAAAAAGCAGATATACTGGTACTAGATGAGCCTACTACCTATCTCGATATCGGCTACCAGATAGAAGTTCTAGAGCTTGTAAAACATCTTAACGAACAGCTAGGACTTACTATTGTCATGGTACTGCACGACCTCAATCTTGCAGCTAGATACTCGCACAATCTATACGCTATTTCAGATAGCAAAGTCTATCGAACTGGAAAATCAAAAGAAATATTGTGTCACGAATGCTTGAAAGATGTTTTTAGTATAGAGGCAAATATTTTTGAAGATAAAGAGAACTCATGTCCATTTTTTATACCTTTGCAGTCTTGCAATTTTAGCCTTGACAGCAGTATGGACGCAAACTAAAAAAGCTCACTAACGAAAGGAAAACAAAATGAAAAAACTATTATCCGCACTATTAGTTTCTGCAATGCTATTTGCAGTAACTGCTTGTGACAGCACATCTACATCAAGTAGCACAGCCCCAGCCCCAAGCAGCAGCTCGGCTGCACCATCTTCTAGCAGCGTTGCTTCATCTTCTTCTGAGAGCACAGCACCTACAGAGAGTGCCGAGAGCCCAGAGATAGCAGCACTAAGGGAAGAGTTCCTTGCAAAAGCAAACGAAGTAATAGTAAACGAAGACTCTGTAACATTCACAGATGGCAGTGGCAGAGAGCCAATTACTATCGCTAAAAACCCTACAAATGTAGCAGGCCTATACGGTAGCTATACTGCACTTTGGTACGAGGCAGGCGGAGAAGTTAAAGGTGCTATGGGTGGCTCTGCTGTAGATACTTATATACAACAAATCGGCAGAGATATCACACTTGATGAGGGTGTCACTGTACTTGCAGAGAGTAGCTCTGGAAAAAACTGGAGTGTAGAAGAAATTATTGCTTCTCAACCAGACCTAATCTATTGTTCCACAGCAATGAGTGGTTATGCTACTATAGGGCCAGCTGCTGAGGCTGCAAATATACCTATCATAGCTATTAGTTATGATGATTTTAGCGACTACCTAAAATGGTTCAAAGTTATAGCTAACATCTATGACAAGCCAGAGCTTTTTGAAGATGTTGCAATGAAAAACCTAGAAGAAGTGCTAAATGTTATAGAACAAGTGCCAGAGGGTGATGCACCACAAGTACTTGCTATGTTCAGCGAAGATAGCGTAAACCTTAGCGGTACTCTTATGGGACAAATGCTAGTACAACTAGGTGGTGAGAACGTTGCTGATAAGCTTAATTCTGATGTGGAAATAACAAGACTGGATGTAAGCCTTGAGAATATATTTGAGCTGAACCCAGAAATTATTATTGTTCAAACACACGGCGATGACCTACCTGGTATTTTTGATGAGATGTATGGAACACAGCCACTATGGGCAGAAATTGACGCAGTAAAAAATGAGCAAGTACACTTTATGACAGAGGAGCTATTCCACATCAAACCAAACAAACGCTTCAGTGAGGCATATTATGAGCTAGCATCTGTACTATACCCAGAGCATACTTTCAGCCTTGAGGGATAATAGCAAATTCCCTACCTGATGCTATAGCGATTATTGCTAAGATTATAAAACTTTATACGCTTTCGCTGATTGAGTGGGTGCATAGCCCACTCAATTAGCTACATAGCGAATTAGTTTGAAAGAAATCATCTGAAAAACGATAACGACCAAACTAAAATATGCACAGTGACTATTTGAGCGTAGCACAAAACTCACATACTAATGTGCAAAAGCCTGTCGGGGCGTCCCGACCTCTTAATCATTCCTATACTTCACGTGATTAAGAGTGTACTTTACAATTAATTTTGTGCCGACGTGAAGCGGCGGAATGGAGCATTAGTTTGAAATAAAACTCATTCAGATTTTAAACTATGCGCTATTCAAACTAAAATTATGCACAGCGGACTGCGCTCACAAATCTCGCTTAGCCGTAATATGTGTGTAGCTGCCTGTCGGGGCGTCCCGACCTCTTAATCATTCCTATACTTCACGTGATTAAGAGTGTACCTTACAATTAATTTTGTGCCGACGTGAAGCGGCGGAATGGAGCATTAGTTTGAAAT
>CAYJFF010000058.1:3838-20753 GCA_964369345.1 uncultured Oscillospiraceae bacterium | reverse complement strand
ATCACAGCTTTTACATCTAGTAGTGATACGCTGTTTTCCTCACGAATAAAATTTATTCTCTCTAGCTGGTTTTCTAGGTATGGTAGCACCACATCTGCACCCTGTGTGACAAATGCATTTTGTGATATACCACTATAGTGCAGCAAGCTATCCAATGAAATAAGCCCCAGACTATCTGCCACTGCTGTCATTGCTGCCAGTGTTGCTATTGCTGCTGCCACTGCAACAAACTTAATTTTTATTACTTTCCCTTGTTTTTTTTCAGTTTTTTGGTGCGGGCTATCTTCTACACTTGCTAGTATATTTGCCAACAAATCTTCACTGCTTGCAAACTGCTGTTCCACGCCTTTTTTTACTGCTGCTTTAATTAGCTTTTTTTGAGTCATATCCCACACCCCCTTTACTATATAGTTTCTTGAGCTCCTTTATAGTGCGATATATCCTGCTTGTTGCCATGCTAGGTGTAATCTCCATTAGCTTTGCTGTTTCTTCTAGCGTGTAGCCCATATGGAAATGTAGCACAAAGAGCCTCTTGGTCATCTCGCCTTTTTCTTCTATTTTATCCCATATTTCTTGTAACAAAAACTCGTCATCACTCATGGGGTCTGGTAGCTTTAGCGATAGCTCTTGCTCTAGCTTTTGAGAAAAATCCTCATCATCTATATGCACATTGGCAATTTTACGGTTCATTTCACCATAGCTCCTGCCTAGCTCGTGCTTGGCGGCGGTATATAATATTTTCAGGCTTTCTTCCTCGCTTGGTATACCCTTGGATATTAGTCGCTTGTAGAATGATGTGTATATTGTTTGCAGTAGGTCGTCCACACTCTCTGTGTCACTTATCTTTGCATATACAAATGCAAATAGTCGCTTATATGTAGCATTATACAGCTCTGTAAACGCTGCACTTATGTTTTTTGCACACAATTTTTCTCACCCCCTTGTAAATTATGTTTAAATGTATTATTATGTAAACAAGAAATAAAATCTCTCATTATCACTTACACTAACTATAAGTATAAACACGCCTTTTTTCTTGCAGAAAATTTATTTTTTATTTTTGCAAGAAAATGCAAGTATCCCTACTTATATAATATGTAGCAAGTCATACTAATAGTTTTTGTTTTGTGAGTAAGTTAAAAATAGCATAATATGCTAATAAATGTCAATAAAATAAATTCTATACGCCTGTATGTAAATATGTGTTTATGAGAGGAGCGTTCTTATGAAAAAAAATCAGATAGTCACTCTGTCCGTCATCTCAGCTCTTATACTAATAGTCGGGATAGTGGGTGCTTTAATGTTCTTGCAAGGCAACCAAGCTATTTCTAACTACCAAAATTTTATCATCAGTGCCAAAGACAGCACACCATATGGTACATCGGTGGATACAGTATTCACCATACAGGCAGATGAGGTTTTTGATGAGGTTGCAATAAGAAACACGCTCTCTATCAGCCCCAATATCAGCTATGATATCACCCATAGTGGTGATGGTATCTACATTATAGACCCAAAAGAACAACTAGAAGCTGGGACTACATATACACTAACTCTAGCATCTGGTGATAGCGATATCCCACCACGTAGCAGAAGTTTTACTACATATAGCGAGTTTTTACTGCTGGACACTGTCCCACAAATTACTAGATATGGTCATGATGTTACTTTTAGCTTTAATGCGCCACCACAGGATATAGAAAAACACGTTACCATACAGCCACCAGTTGCTGGTGAATGGTCATATCATGGTACAAACGCAGTTTTTAGTTTTACTGACATAGAGTTAATGGGAACACACGAAACTGACACATTTACTGTCACCATAAAATCTGGGCTTACCTCCCGCTATGGTATGTCACTAGCAGAGGATTTTACTATTGATATAGAGCCATACAACCAGCCTGCACAGGTGCCACTAAACATATATAATGACTATCAGCAAAGAGAGTATGCACAGACATTTATGCTAGATGAACACCCATATATCAGGCTACAATACTCCGGTGATGGCAAGGGATATGTAGAGGAAGACCAGTCACAAGAAATCTCTACCGATATTAATATCTATCGTTTGGATAGCTACGAGGACTACCTATACTACCTACAAATGCTATCTACTAGCAACTCTCTGCCACCACTTCCTAGCACACTGGAGCTTGCATCAAACCACCAAACTATAGTGGATACAGGTGCGAGCATAGGCGATGGACTGTACTATATACCAGTAGTTATGCCAGAAACACTGCCTCACGGGCACTATATCATGGCGCTAACTGCAAGCACTGACGATGCAACAAAGGATATCTACAAGCTAGTGCAAGTCAGCCCATATTCATACTTCCACCAAACTTTTGATGGCGAAACCCTGCTATGGCTAAATGACACTGTTACAGGTCAGCCTATAAGCGATACGCCCGTGACATTTACATCAACAGATGAAAGCGCAAGCGATATTGTCGCTACTACCGACAAAAACGGCTTGGTGCATCAAGTAATAGATATCTTTGACCCTGACGAGGAAAAAATTGATGAGTACCCATATTACGAGGAATATTATTACTATTACTATATGAGTAATGACGGCTTTGTACTTGTAGACGAGATAGGAGAAACAAGGGGCATAGACGATAGTATGGTTGATGATGTCTACGCATATTTATACACCGACCGTAACATATACCAACCAAATGACACTATAGCGTTTTGGGGCATTGTAAACCCAAGATACAAGGATAGTGTGCTTCCTGATACCCTGAATGTCGGTCTGTTTGATGGTAATACAGCTATTTTTTCACAGTCTGTAGAGCTTGCAGAAGATGGTACATTTAGTGGCAGTATACAGCTGGACAACACAGTGAGCTCGTACTATTCGCTAGTGGTATCGGGAAAAGATATACCCATAAACGAAGAGTTTGACAGAGATTTTTTGTGGGACCACGCATTATCCAGAGTATATATGGAGGTAAAAGAGTACCAAAAACCAGACTTTACTTTTTCATCTAGCTACGACAAGCCATATTATAACTGGGACGACACTATAAATATAACTACAAAAATCGGTTTCTATGATGGCACGCCTATGGAGAACCGCCAGATAATTGTAGATGGTGATGAAATTATCACAAGTGATGAGAACGGCGAAGCTACTTATAGCACGCCAGCGAGTGGTAGGTACTACTCTTGGCACCCACAATATATATATACTACATTTAACAACTACAGCGCAGAAGATGCACCATTTAGCTTTGGAACATATACACAGTACTTTCCAAGTGATATGATGTTGCTAGATGATGTAGAAGTAGTTGATGATAGTACTACGCTAAGTCTTTTCGCAAACCACATCGACCTCACAAATCTAGCAGAAATTAATGACTACGCAAAAGATGATTATGCGTTAATAAAAGGCTTGCCGTATGAGGGTATCAACTTTGATATAAACATAGAGCGTAACTATTATACAAAAGAAGTAAGCAGTAAATACTATGACCCATACACTATGCAAACACTATACACCTACCACTATAGCTGGCAAAGTGAGAGCTATGCAAGTTTCCAAAAGCAGACTGACGAAAATGGTATGATAGTTATAGAAGACCTGCCACTATCCACAGCAGAAGTTAGCTATAGCGCGAACATTTTCTGGACTGACACCAAAGGAAATGGCTTTGACACTACAGTGTATCTGGGTGATATGCACTACTCACCATTCTCAAAAGATGATGATAATGCTGCAAATATGTATCACCTAAACTTAATTAGTGAGAACTACACTGGTGAGCAGTATAACTACTCAACATATTTTACCATTGATGACACAATAAATGTAGAGCTAAAAAACAGTAACCAGCCTGTTACTGTTCCAGAGAATGGCAGAATGTTACTAACTGCATCTAACGACAAACTGCGTGAATATACAGTTGTAGATAGCAATGTGCATAGCTTTGATATTGATGACAATCACCTACCATCTATTAATATGATGGGTGCGTATTTTGATGGCAAGTACATCTACCCAATCAATATCAGCTCATTGCGTCTATCCAGTGATGACACTATCCTAGATATACATTTATCGCCAGACAAAGATATGTATCTACCAAACGAAGAAGCAACACTGGACGTATTAATCACCAAGCCAGACGGCACACCAGCTAGTAACACACCTGTTGCTATTGGCTTTGTAGATGAGGCTATATTTGCACTTTCCGAGCAAAATCTGGAAGTTTTTACGGACTACTACAACAAAGAGCTGTACCCCACCACATATATTAGTGGCTGGTCATATAGACAGATGATAAGCGAAAACTACTACGGAGAAGGTGGCAAAGGTGGCGGTGGCGACAGTGGCGGTGCTCTAACAGAACCACGTGAAAATTTCGTAGATAGTCTAGGTATTTTCACAGCTATAACAGACAGCAACGGACGTGCAAGCATCACACTAAATCTACCAGAGAATTTATCTTCTTGGCGTTTCACTGCTGTAGCAATCAGTGATAAATACTATGTGGGTAGCACTACTAGGAATATCCAGAACACACTGCCATATTATGTTAAACCTATTGTTTCTTCTAACTACCTAACGGGCGATGAAATAGGCGTTGCACTGCGTAGCTTTGGCAATGAGCTTGAAGATAACGAAGAAATAACATATACAGTTAGTATAGAAAACACCAATTATACCGAAACTGCCACTGCAACCGGCAAGAACACAGTAGATATTGTTCTACCACCACTGCCAGCTGGCGAGTATAATATAGTAGTGTCTGGTGAGGCAAATGGCAAAGCAGATGCAGTTAAGCTACCATTCTCCGTGCTAGAAACTACAGCAGAAGTACCTATTTTCCAGTGGGTGGACCTTGCAAGTGGTGAACAGCTACCAACAGTTACAAGAACACCTGTATTCATCACACTATATAACAAAGACTATGATATGTTCTTTAGGGCGCTGGACACTATCCGCTATGACAACAGTGATAGAAACGATGTTATAAAAGCACAGGAGATAGCAGAGATTTTATATAGCAACATAGAAAAAGGTATACTCCCTGCCCCACTAACCTCATACGACCACTCGCTATATCCAGAGGACCTTGGAAAAAGTGCTTACGACCAATTTGGCACACCGCTATTTGGCAGTACATACAATGATATATTCTACGAAGTACAGTCAAATGTGCTGTCATACATCAATGGCACAGATGTACACTACTCATATGAAATGCTAAATTTCATTAACAGCAAAAAACAAAAACATTATAGTCTCTCTTACGATGAGTTATCTGCAATGTTTGCTTTCTGGTCGCTATATAATAGCACTGACGAAAACCCAGATATGGACTGCTACAACTTTTACTATGACTTGCTATCCAGCAGTGGCGAGCTAAGCACACAGGGTAGGCTCTACCTAATTATGGCTGTGTATGCATTTGATAGCGAAAAAGCAACAGAGATGTACAAGACGGATATAATACCACTGCTAAAAACCGACAATGACGGTGATTATATCCCAGCAGAGGGTGCACTACCAGCAGTAGAGCTAACATCGGACGCACTAATGACTGCTATTCTTATAGACTATACAGATATTGACACTGACGAGCTTGTACGCTATATCACAGAAAAGCAAACTAGCATATATACTCGTGGTCGCTGTGCACTACCTCTTACAGCATATGCAATAACATATCAGCCAAAGCCAAGCAATCCTCCAACTGTTTCTTATATGCTAGGTGGCGAAGAAATAAGCCTGACACTTGATGTAATAAAACCAACACAGCTAGTGCTAACACAGGCAGAGTATGACGCGCTAGACCTAACAGTAACAAGTGGCGAGCCTATGGCAACAGTGAAATACACAGGTGATTTCCTAGAAAACGCTTTTGAGCCTACGGACGGCATGACAATTAGTCGTGAGGTTACTCCTCTAGCACATCTGGGTACGGACACATATCTTTTCAGCTATAGCGTTACACTATCAAACGATATACCTAGTGGTATGTATACTTTGGTAGACTTTATACCTAGCAATATGCGCCTATTGCCAGAGAGCTCATATACTGATTATAGCAGTTACCGCACTACAGACTATAGCGACCAGCAAATAACAATGTATGACTTCTATGACAAAGACTATGATGCTCCTATACTAACCTTTGAGTACAGGGCACAAACTGTCCTAGACAGCACAGCAAGGTATGATGATGTTTTTGTTTATAACAACGCAACAAACGAGGGTGTGTATATAAAAGCTGAACGCCCAGAAAACACACCGGAGCTTATTACCACTAGCACCACAGACGAGCCAAAACTTGATAATGCCACAATATATGGTGAGAACGCATACGAAAAGCGAGATATAAACGCAGAGCACAAAAACGAGTATGTTTCTACTGTAGCAGACACAGTCCTTGCAGAGATTATCACAGAGGGTATGAGTGATATAGAAAAACTACGTGCTGTCTATGACTATATCATAACTAACACATACTTTACAGCACCAATAGGCACGGAGCTATGGCAGTACCGTAGCTCCAGCCAAAACCCACCGACATATGTAGAAACCAGAGCACTATCGCCCATGCTTTTTGGGCTGGGCACTTGTGAGGACTACGCATCTGCATTTGTAGTGCTAGCACGCAAGCTAGGCTTTGAGAGTGAGTATGTTTTTGGGCTAACAGTATCACTAGAGGGTGACTATATCGACCATGCGTGGGCTGTTGTAAAAGTAGATGATGAGTGGTACCACGTAGACCCACAGCTAGAGGACGATGTTATCCGCAATGACATAATAAAAAACAGGTACTTTATGCGTAGCGATGCTGTAATGATTGCCGACCACCGTTGGGGCGAAAACCTCATCAGCTACTGGGGTGAGCTAGACGCTGAAACTATAGATTATATACGCAGCTCCCTGACACCACCTGCCTGCACTGGCAATATAGCACCAAATGCGCCTACTCAGTTTATAAAATCTGCAAGGAACGACAAGGCACAGCTAGTGGCAGAGATTGAGGCAGAAAAAGCAAAACACCTACTAGAAAACCCAGATTTTGTAGAGGCAGTGCCAAACTACGACCCACCACTTGTGATAAACCCATAGGTGCTAGAATGGAGGTTAGTTATGTTAAAGAGAGTAATTTATTGTGTGAGTATAGTCGCATTAATAGCCACATTTTTATACGCCTGTGGCAATACAAACGAGATGAAACCTGCTAGCGATAACCCAGCCCCCAGTATAGAAGTTTCCACACCACCAGCTACATCTGTAGCACCTGTGTCCTATGAGATAGAGCCAGTAGATGCACCAGATAACGTAGAAAATTTGTGGGAATATCTCAGCGATTACTCCAAGGAGCGCTTGCTGGAGTGCATACAGGAGGGTCTACGCAATGACTCTTGGCTACCTACCGACCTTGTTATCCCAGAGAGCATAACAGCAGATGATTTTACCATAACTAAGCTAAGTGATAACGTAGATTTTGGTGATTATGAAGTAGCAATACCCATTGGTGATGACACTGTTGCAATATGGTGCATTATCGACGGGGATAACTGGAAAGACATAAGCACATTTGCATATAGTAAAGTGTATGCATACACCCCCACAGGCTCTGACAGCACTTATTATAACACCGACCTCGGCTTTTCTGTTACACTGCCAGATATATGGAAAGACAACTACACAGCTATAGAAACTCCACCAACGCAGGGTTACTATGATAAAGATAGTAAAATACATGGTGTGAATTTCTTATATAAAGATGTGGAGTGGACTTCTCTCTTTTTCGTGAGCCGTGTTACACATGAATACTGGGAAATGATGGAGGCTGACGACACAGTCCCCCACGTGTGGCAGTATCTAGGCGAGGATGAGCACTATGTATTCTACCTAGTAGGCACTATGGCACAGGAGTTTTCGGCTGGCCCAGATGCCGAGCTATACAACGCACTTGTAAATTCGGGCTACGGTGAGTTTTCCATACTAACACAGGATAGCTACCTCCCCACTGGTGCGCCCGACGGTACAACGAATTACTGGGAGTATCTGCCAGATGTATCACAGGAGCAAATCTCCGCAGGGCTTGCGACAATGATAAATGAGGGTAGTATTCTTCCTGATAACTTAACCACAGATGATTTTACATTTGAGAAAATTGATAGACCCAGAATACTTAACGCGTATTCCATTGTTGTACCTATAGAGAACGATATTATTGAGGTGTGGTGTTCTATCTATCCAAACGACTATGGCTGGACAATTTCCGACCCTTTCCTACATAGCGAGATGGTGTACGAAACAAATACAGGCTATGGCACTTATTACTCCAGTGATGAGCTTGGTTTCTCTGTTAGGTTTGACGATATGTGGGACAATAACTATACACCAATACTACAAGAACCTAGCGAGAGTATTTATATCCCTGGCGAAATGATAGACAGCATACTTTTTGCCTATAAAGGCAGAGAGGACTACCCACTACTATATGTTCTACGTTGCTCACACGAGCACTGGGAGGCAATGGAGGCTGATGACACTCACCCTCCAATCCAGATATGGCTAGGAGAAAGCACGGATTATGTATACTACACATTTTCTCTTTTAGACGTTGACCGTGGACACAATTACGACGCAGACCATTACCGCGACATTGTATTTTATGATGATATCGACTTTACAGCAAATTAATACACAAAAAGCCCACAGAGAAACACTATCTCTGTGGGCTTTTTTCTGCACTGGCATAGCAGCTTTTTAATAAGAAACTAATAAAACCAGTTTTTTTGTGTATATTGGCGAGTATTATTGCTAAAAAAGCCAATATTTTTTATATGTATTTTAAAAAAGTTTGCTATAGTTAAAATTTGTACTTTATTTTTTCATTATTTTCTGATAGAATAGTATAGTTAATCGTATAGGAAATAATATACAGAGGTGACCTGAATGAAATTATTAGAAAAAATCTTTGGCTCTTACTCCGAAAAAGAGATAAAAAGAATAAGACCACTGGTAGACGAAGTTCTTTCTAAAGAAGACGAGTTTGCAAAAAAGAGTGATGAAGAGCTAAAAGCTATGACACCTAAATTACGTGAGCGCCTTGCAAATGGCGAAACTTTAGATGACATATTGCCAGATGCTTTTGCAACCTGTCGTGAGGCTGCGTGGCGTGTACTGGAGATGAAACATTTCCCAGTGCAGATTATTGGTGGTATAGTGCTACACCAAGGACGTATCTCCGAGATGCGTACTGGTGAGGGTAAAACACTGGTTAGTACACTGCCTGCATACCTAAACGGGCTAAGTGGCAAGGGTGTGCACGTTGTTACAGTCAACGACTACCTTGCTAAGCGTGATAGCGAGTGGATGGGAAAACTGCACCGCTGGATGGGTCTTACTGTTGGTCTAGCTATCAGCGGTATGAAACCAGAGGAAAAACGTGCAGCGTATAACTGTGATATCACATATGCTACAAATAACGAGCTTGGCTTTGATTATTTGCGTGACAACATGGTGGTTTATAAAGAGAATATGGTACAACGTGGCTGGAACTACGCTATTGTCGATGAGGTGGACTCCATACTTGTTGATGAGGCAAGAACACCACTTATTATCTCTGGTGCCGGTGGCGAGTCCTCCGAGCTGTACCAAAAAGCAGATAAATTTGCACGTACACTAAAAGCTATACGTGTAAAAGAGACAGACGCAAAAGAAGAAGATGACGATGTAGAGTCTGACTATATTGTTGATGAAAAAGCAAAAACTGCAACTATTACACCACAGGGTGCTGCAAAGGCAGAGAAATACTTTGGTATAGAGAGCCTTAATGATGCAGAGAACCTTACTCTTGCTCACCATATCAACCAAGCGCTAAAAGCTCATGGTGTTATGGAGGCTGATGTAAACTATGTTATCAAAGACGGCGAAATCATCATAGTAGACGAGTTTACAGGCAGGCTGATGATTGGTAGACGCTATAACGAGGGTCTGCACCAAGCTATAGAGGCAAAAGAGGGCGTAAAAGTACAGAGCGAGAATAAAACTCTTGCTACTGTTACTTTCCAGAACTATTTCCGTATGTACGACAAGCTTTCTGGTATGACTGGTACAGCTATGACAGAGGAATCTGAGTTCCGTGAAATATACAAACTGGACGTTGTAGAGATACCTACAAACAAGCCAGTAGTGCGTATAGATAATGATGACGTAGTATTCAAGACACAGAATGGCAAGTACAATGCTGTTGTAGACTTAGTAATAGACTGCAACAAAAAAGGGCAGCCCGTGCTTGTTGGTACTGTTTCTATCGAGCGCAGTGAGCTTATCTCCAAGCTACTAACAAAACGTGGTATTAAACACGTAGTGCTAAATGCTAAGTTCCATGAAAAAGAGGCTGAGATTGTAGCACAAGCTGGTAAGATTGGCGCTGTTACTATAGCTACTAACATGGCTGGTCGTGGTACAGATATTATGCTTGGCGGTAACGCTGAGTTCCTTGCGCTTGCGCAAATGCGTCGTGAGCAGTTCTCCGAGCAAATGATATACGAGGCTACTGCATATGGTGACACAGATGATAGCGAAATCCTAGTTGCTAGGGCGCGCTTTGCAGAGCTAATGGCTAAGTACAAAGCAGAGATAGCACCAGAGGCTGAAAAAGTAAAAGAAGCTGGTGGTCTTTGTATCATAGGTACAGAGCGCCACGAGTCTCGTCGTATAGATAATCAGCTACGTGGTCGTGCAGGTCGTCAGGGTGACAAGGGTGAAACTATCTTTGTTGTATCACTAGAAGATGACCTAATGCGCCTATTTGGTGGTGACCGTGTACAGACACTTATGGACACTATGAATGTTGATGAAAACGAGCCTATATCTAACAAATGGCTGACTAATATCATTCAGTCCTCCCAGAGCAAAATAGAGGGCAGGAACTTCCAGACACGTAAAAACGTGCTACAGTATGATGATGTTATGAACCGCCAGAGAGAGATTATCTATAGCCAAAGACAAAAAGTGCTTGATGGCGAAGACATTAGTGGTAATGTCCAGAATATGATGAAACAAGTTGTTGATGAAATCGTTGATAGATATGTTATTGATGATGAAGTTAAGAGCGAATGGAACCTTGAAGGACTGCGTGACTACTTGATTTCTTGGAACGTGCTAACAGGTGAGGATATCAAGTATGATGGCAGTGAGCTTGACAGCGTTACAAAAGAGAGCCTAAAAACAACTATACTGGATAAAATGACTGCTCTATATGCGGCAAAAGAAAAAATGTATGGCGAAAAGATTATGCGTGAAGTTGAGCGTATGATACTACTGAAAACTGTTGATAGTAAGTGGATGAACCATATTGATGATATGGACCAGCTAAAACGTGGTATTGGTCTGCGTGGATATGCACAGAAAAACCCTGTTATCGAGTACCGACTAGAGGGCTTTGAGATGTTTGATATGATGAACGAGTCCATACGTGAGGATACTATTAGAGGTCTGCTAAATGTGCGTCTAAGGATAAACCAGCCAGCACCTACACAGCAGTCCGCTAACCCACAACAACCAGCAGAAGTAGCACCACCACAGCCAGAAGTTGAGATTAAGCGTGAGCAAGTGCTTAAACCTACTACAACATCTAGCAGTGATGCATCTCTACCAAAACAACCAGTAAGAAACACAGACAAAGTTGGTAGAAACGATGTTTGCCCTTGTGGCAGTGGCAAAAAGTACAAAAAGTGTTGCGGAGCATAATTTAAAAGATTGTTCACTATATTTTTATAAATACGCTAAATTTTTAAAAAATAGTTATAGTAATTTGATTAATAATGTGGTAATATATCGTAAACTATATAACATCACAGAAAAAACATATAGTCACCAGGGGGATTTTTGTGAAAAATACACAATTTTTTCTCTGGTGGCTATGTACTGAATACAATTATTAAGTCATATCTCGAAATAATGTGAGTACATCCTTATTGTATTTACTTTATATAAGTACTAGCTGGTGTGTATTCTGCTTGCGAGAATATATAAAGCTACTACATTTTGCAAAAACCAACTAATTATTTAGGGAGGCACAGCACCATGATTGAGGTTACAAATCTGACAAAAAAATATGGGCAAAAAATCGCCGTAAACGATGTTTCTTTCACTGTAAACAAAGGTGAAATCCTCGGCTTTCTTGGTCCTAATGGCGCAGGTAAATCAACTACCATGAATATTCTAACTGGCTACCTTTCATCCACAGAGGGCAGTGTTAAAATCGATGGTTTTGACATCTTGAACGACCCTAACAAAGCCAAACAATGTATAGGCTACTTACCAGAGCACCCACCACTATACACAGATATGACTGTTATGGAGTATCTTAACTTTGTATATGACCTAAAAAAAGTTACTCTACCACGCAGAAAGCATATAGCTGAGGTATGTGAGGTTGTTAAGATAAGCGATGTTTCTAAGCGTATCATTAAAAACCTGTCAAAAGGATACCAACAGCGTGTAGGTATTGCACAAGCACTTATAGGCAACCCACCTGTACTTATTTTGGACGAGCCCACTGTTGGTCTTGACCCTAAACAAATTATAGAGATAAGAAATCTTGTAAAATCACTAGGTAAAAAACACACACTTATACTTTCTTCACATATCTTGCCAGAGATACAGGCAGTTTGTGACCGTGTAATAGTTATATCAAAAGGTAATCTGGTAGCAGATGGCACAACTACAGAGCTTTCCAAGACTATGTCCGAAGATACTAACTATACATTGCTTGTAGACGGACCACAAGACGAGGTACATAAGCTACTTGTAGGGCTTGATGGCGTTGCATCTGTTACTGCACTGGGCAAAAGAGAAGAAGGTGTTTTTGAGTACCGCCTAGAGTCTGACCAAACTTCTGACATAAGACGTAATGTCTTTGCTGCTATGAGTGAGAACAACTACCCACTACTTGGTATGCACTCCAGCGAGATGAACCTAGAGCAAATATTCTTGCGACTAACCCAAAACGAGGGAGGTAAAATCCAATGATAGCGGTATTTAAGAGAGAGCTAAAATCTTATTTTTATTCACCACTTGGCTATATATTCTTGGCGGCTATGTTCTTTTTCTCAGGGCAGTCTTTTGCAATGGTGCTTGCTGCACAGTCCACTATGATAGAGTATGTATTTAGCTCTATGTTTTCTATAGTACTTATGATAATCCCACTACTAACTATGCGCCTACTTAGCGAGGATAAAAAGCACAAGACAGACCAGCTACTGCTTACTGCTCCCTGTAGCGTTACATCTATAGTAATAGGCAAGTACCTAGCAGCACTTACTATGTACCTAATAGCTGTTTCTGCTACTCTTGTGTACCTAATGGTTATGTCCACTTTTACAGTTCCAGATTTCAACCTGTTTGTGGGCAACCTAGTAGCTGATATACTATTTGCTGCATCTATTATAGCTGTGGGTATGTTTATCTCCAGCCTTACAGAGAGCCAGATGATTGCAGGTATCAGCACATTCGCTGTTATGCTTTTCATACTTTCCATAGACAGCCTTGCTATGTCCATACCAGATTCTATAGCGACAGGTGGCTTTAGCTCCCCTATAGTATCTTTCTTGCTAACTGCCCTAAAACAGTTCTTGCTTGGCCTATCGTTTATGTCCAGACAATCGGACTTTATTACAGGCATACTGAACCTATCACACGTTATCTATTACCTAAGTGTAGTTTTCCTATTTAACTACCTAACAGTTAGGGTAATAGAAAAAAGAAGATGGAGCTAAGAAAGGGGGACTATTACTGTGAATAAAAAGATTTTTTCTAGCGCGCGTTTTAAGCACGGCTCAATGGCTATGCTTATCACAGTTTGCGTTATTATCGCTGTTATACTTGTCAATGTTATTGCTGGTGTTTTGTGGGAGAGATACCCTCTTAATATCGACCTTACATCTGACGGACGTTTTGGCCTTACCGAGGAAACTATAACTTTTGTAGAAGAAATTGATATGCCTATAGATATCTTTGTTTGTGCACCAGAGGATACATTTGAGAATGCAAGCGAAGTATATAAACAAGCATACGAAATAATCAACAACTATGCAAAGTACAACTCTAATATCCAGATATCTTATATAGACCTTGAGAAAAACCCAACATTTGCACAAGGTTATCCAGGCGAGAGCCTTGCGATTGGTGATATTATCATTCAATCCGACCTTAGAATGAGAAAGTTTGCATCTAGTGAGATGTTTGAGAGATATCAGAATAGCCAAACAGGCGAAACCATGGACCAATCACACGCTGAGCAAACTATGACTGCTGCCCTAATGTATGTTACTGATGAAGAAACTATACAGGTTTCACTGCTAACAGGCAACGACAGCATAGACCTTACAGGCTTTGTAGACTTGCTAAAAACTAACAACTACGAAGTTACTGAGCAGAGTATCCTAACAGATGAGATAAACCAAGATGCTGAATTTGTAATACTACCACAGCAAGTGGGCGACTACACACCGGAGCAGATAGACAAGCTAAACACTTACCTAAACAACAACGACGAGTTTGGTAAATACCTAATCTATGTACCCTCTCACACATTGCCTACAGGCGATAATACAGCTGCATTTTTGGCTGACTGGGGTCTGCAAATTAGCGACGAGCTTATCTATGAAACAAATGCAGACTATACCATCATGAACGGATATAATAACATAAACTTTATTGCAGAAGAAACACTAACCGAGCAACTAAAAAATCCAGACCTACCAATAGTGGCACAATATGCTAAGGCAATAATACCGCTATTTGTTGAATCTGATAATAGGTTCACACAAGTGCTAGTTGAAACATCTGAAGATGCTGTACTTGTTCCATCAAATCCACCAGAGGACTTTAACCCAGCAGAGCAACCAAGGGATGCATATGGTACTATTGTAAAAGGTGGACGTGTGCGATATGACCAACTAGATAGACTAGAGTCTGCAGTTATTGCTATCGGCTCTTCTCTGATGATAGATGCCTCCAACCTAACATATGCTGGTTTTAATAACAATGATGTTGTGGTGTCAATCATCAATAGCATAGCGGCAAAAGAAGAAACTATATCAATATTGCCAATCGAGATACAAAGCGAGTGGATTACCATAACTTCTGGACAGGTTAATTTCTACACTGTGCTATTTACAGCTGTAGTGCCACTAACAACACTTGCTATTGGTACGTTTGTGTTCTTCAAGAGGAGGCATATGTAATCCATGAATAAAAAAGTAATTTCACTGATACTAGGCGTGCTAGTATTGGTAGCGCTGGGTGGCGGGCTTATGTTCTTGCTCGCAACCCCAGAGCCTACACCAGTAGCACCCTCCAGTGTTTCTACCGCCCCACAGGCAGAGGCTATCTCGCTAATAGAGAATGATGGAACAAATATCAAAGATGTCCAAGTTACCACTTTGTACGATAGCTATAGTGTCGAGCTTGTTGATGATGTTTGGACTATGCAAGACATAGGTGATGCAGCTCAAATCCAAGATTTGGTGAATTCACTTGTTGGATATGGCAGTGTACTTGCTGCGCGTAGCATTGTTATTGATAACACAGATAACATCTCTGACTTTGGCTTTGATAACCCAACTATGGAAGTAGTAGTAAACTACAACGATGGCACAAACCATACTATAACACTGGGCGATTTGTCCCCAGATGGCGGTACTAGATACTTTACATTTGATGACCACGGTGTTATATATGGTAACTCGCAAACAATGTTCAATGGTGTATATGACACTAGGTATTATTACCTAAACCACTATATGGCACCTGAGATTAATACAGAACTACAGACTATATTGGTAGAAGCTGTAACTATCACTACACCTAATATGGATGTCCCACTAATACTGGAGCCAGAGGATGTTAGCGGTATGCGAGAGGGCTATATTGCTGGTATGATGATGACAAGCCCAGTATATGCATTCGCTAATACATTTGGTGTTGAAGAAAATATACTTTCACTGCTTAATGTGTCAGCTACTGGTATTGTTGATACCACAACAGACCCTGAGGAGCTTGCAAAGTATGGTCTTGCTGAGCCATCTGCTACACTAAAAGTTACCCATGATGGTGGCAAAGTATACGAGATGTATATCGGTGATGGTATTCTGTGCACACACGAGGGTGAAGAAGTGCCTGAAAACCACGTACACGAAGTAGTGGAATATTATGTAAAACTTGCTGATGATAGAATTTTTACAGTTGCAAAAGATAGCCTGCCTTGGATAGAGGTAACAGCTGACGACTTCCTATCTGGTGTACAACTACTTCCATTTATCGGTGATGTGGCTGAAGTTAATTTGACTCTTTTTGGTGAGCAATACGACTATACACTAATTCACCCAGAGGTAGAGGACGAAAACGATAGAGGTAAAGAGTTCAGCGTTGAGTCCAACGGACAATTCCTAGATACAGAGAATTTCCGCACACTATATCAACTACTTCTTTCTACTGCTGTTGATAACATAAACACACAGGAAGTAACCGGTGAGCCAGATGTTACAATGGAGTGGGTATACGTTGATGGAGGAACTGATATTGTTGAGCTGTATGACCTTGATGATGGCACAACTGTAGTATCTATCAATGGCGCTATGTCACTAAGTGGACGTGGTGGTTTCCTAGATAAACTACAAAGAGAACACGATAAATTCTTACTAGGTGAGGAAGTAAATACCGAGTGGTAATACCCCTTGCTATAAAGAGCAGAGCTGTGATGTCATAGCTCTGCTCTTTTTCTTGTCTGCTTAGCAAAGCTAAGAGCGAATTTGGGGTCGAGCCTCTCGACAGTAGCATGTTTATAATTCTCACTTGGCTGTTGTCGGGCAAAAAATTCGCCCCTAGCAAATACTAAGAGCGAATTGGGGG
>CAYJFF010000058.1:0-3738 GCA_964369345.1 uncultured Oscillospiraceae bacterium | reverse complement strand
AAAAAATTCGCCCCTAGCAAATACTAAGAGCGAATTGGGGGTCGAGCCTCTCGACGGTAGCATGTTTATCATTCTCACTCGGCTGTTGTCGGGCAAAAAATTCGCCCCTAGCAAATACTAAGAGCGAATTGGGGGTCGAGCCTCTCGACTTTAGCATGTTTATCATTCTTACTTGGCTATTGTCGGGCAAAAAATTCGCCCCTAGCAAATACTAAGAGCGAATTGGGGGTCGAGCCTCTCGACTATGTTCTGTTAGCTAGAACTTGAGCTTCGTATTCTTCTACTGCATTGTACCAGTTTTCATCAGCTACCATATTCTCTCGTTTGCAGTATTCTTCCCAAACATCACTAATAGGCATCATTTTCGCCTCTTCCATCAGCATCATTTTTTTGGTGAAGTTGCCACTGTCTTGTAGCTCTGTTAGTTGCTCATTTGGTTGTAGCAGCGCATTTAGTAGTGCCTTTGAAAATGCACGTGTTCCAATAACCCATGCAGCTACACGGTTTATAGAAGCATCGAAGAAATCCAACCCGATAAGCACCTTGTCAAGAGCATCGTTCCTTACAATCTCCTTGCATATCTCCTGTATTTCATCTGTGTAGTTTACCACGTGGTCACTATCCCAGTGCATAGGTCTTGTAACATGTAGTGGAACTTTGTCAAAGAAGCATAGTAGCGCAGATATTTTATCGCTTATCATCTCCGATGGGTGATAGTGTCCTGCATCTAGTAGATTGTATACACCTGGATGTGTTGCTGCATAGCTCATGTAAAATTCATTGGAGCCTGTTGTATAAGACTCTACACCTATAGCAAAAAATTTGCTCTCCACACAGTCTATAACATGTGGGCATTTCTCTGCAAAAATTTCATCAAGGGATGCTTTTAGGCGCATACGTGGGCCTAGTCTATCGGCAGGGATATCTTTAAATCCATCTGGTATCCAAACATTGTTTAGCACCTTGTCGCCAAGCTCGCAGCCAATTTGCTCTGCTATGCGGCGTGATGCTATGCAGTGATTTATCCAAAAACGACGTACATTTTCATCGGGGCTAGAGAGTGTAAGCCCGTCTTTAACCATACTATGGCTGAATAGTGTGGGGTTAAAGTCTATACCAAATCCATTCTCTTTTGCAAAATCCACCCAAGCAGAAAAATGCTTGTATTCTTGTGCATCTCTGTCCACCCAGCCACCATTTTCTTCTGTAAAAACAGCATAGCAAGCGTGCAGATTTATACGCTTTTTACCTGGGATTAGGCTTGTAGCTTTTACAAAATCTTGTTTTAGCTCCTCAAAATTACGTGCCTTACCCATATAGTTGCCAGTTGTCTGTATTCCGTTGCCAGCACCACCATCTTTGTTGTCAAAGCCTGTAACATCATCACCCTGCCAGCAGTGAATGCTAATCGGGGTTGATTTTAGTATTTCCAGTGCTTTCTCTGTGTCTACGCCAATTTGTGCGTAGCGCGCCTTTGCCTGTGCATAACTCATAATATAAAACTCCTATCTGTATTCTTTTATCTCAAAACTATCTTTAATAATAGCTCTTGCTCTTGCTAAGTCTGATATTTCGCCCACCGATATCATTTGAACTATAATATTGCCCAGTGCTGTACCCTCTATGGGGCCTGCATATACTGGTAGACCTGTTGCTTTTGCTGTCATCTCGTTTAGGTAGCTGTCTTGGCAACCACCGCCCACTATATGTATGCAGTCATACTGCTTGCCTGTTACCTTTTCTAGCTCGCCTACTGTGTTTGCATACTTTACTGACAAGCTATTGTACAGGCACTGCATTATCTCGCCCACTGTGTTTGGCACTGGTTGATTAGTATTTTTGCACTCGTCTTTAATCTCGTTTATCATGCTTTTGGGTGACAAAAATCTTGGCTTATCCACATCAATGACGGAGTTAAAGCAACTTGCAGCCCTCGCCTGTGCGATTAGCTCTGGAAAAGACCACTGCTTGGTGGTTGTTTCAACACCTGATACACTGTCAAGCTTAATGTAGCTGGTGCCGTTTAGTTCTCGTCTCACCGACTGTATCATCCACAGTCCCATTATGTTTTTTAGGTAGCGGTAGCGATACCACGCACCACCCTCGTTGGTAAAATTATAACTGCGTGACAGCTCGGTGGTGATAGGGAGATTGTTTTCCACACCCATGAGGCTCCAAGTACCACTGGATAATATTATGCCATTTTCTTTTTCGCTCATAGGCACAGCCAAGAACGCCGAGCCTGTGTCGTGTGTTGCTGGTAGTATCACTTTGCAGTCAAAGCCTACTTTGTCGATTATATCTTGCGTAAAGTTGCCAACTGTTTCTGTAGGCATATGTAGTTTCCCAAAAATCCATTTTGGCAATCCAAGGGCATCTATAAGCTCGCTATCCCACGATTTGCTATCGGCATTTACAAGGTTTGTGCTAGTGGCGTTTGTGTATTCATTTTTTATGTTGCCAGTCAGCAAATAGTTGAAATATTCTGGTATCATGAGAAAGTTTACAGCCAATTCCATATGCTTTGGCTGTGTGGATTTTACTGCCATCAGCTGGTAAATTGTATTAAATATTTGCTTTTGTATACCTGTGCTACCATATAGTTTTTCTATGGGGATTAAGCTATCCACAACCTTGTCCATACCTTCTGTGCGCCTATCCCTGTATGCTACGCTATCACCTAGAATGTCGCCATTGCTGTCAAGTAGTACAAAGTCCACCGCCCAGCTATCAATTGCCATAGTTTTTGGGATTTTGCCAGCCTCACCACATTTTTTTATGCCAATTAGTATCTCAGAAAAAAGATATTCTGTATCCCAACAGTTGTAACCGTTTCTATTCACCAGTTTGTTATCAAACCTGTGCATTTCCTCTAGTTTTATCTTGCCATTGTCTATATATGATATTATATGCCGACCACTGGAAGCCCCGATATCTATCGCTAAAAAGTACTCCACTTCTCTCACTCCTCTATAATATTGCTGTAGAAAATATCTTGTTTACTATACTTAAAACCTACTATAAATAAAGTATAATACCTACACGCCATAATTTCAATTCTATAAATTGCAATATTATATAGAAATATTGCTATGGTTACAAAATTTACCACAACTGTCATCAGAGGACGCTGTAAAACACTAACTTTTATTAATATATTAAAAAAATATATTAAACTATCTAACAAAAAACCTCACTAAAATCAAATGATGTTAGTGAGGTTTAATCAGTATGTTACAATATCAATAAGTCTATATTACATTTAGTCATCGTACTCCACATCATGCTCCCAAATTGTACCATCGGTAGCGCTAATTGTGTATTCATACTCCATTCTGCCAATTTGCCATTCTACCTCGTACTCAGCATAGCCATCATCAAAGTCGAACTCGCATTTAATGCGTTCAGCTTCACTTTCGGTCACGCCTGCATGAGCAAGTGCTATAGCTTTCGCCTCTGCTTCACCGATATATTCGGTAGAGGAAGTTGTGCCCTGTGTGCTTGTAGGTGTCTTTGCGTCATAGCTTTCCATATCATAGTCATAGCCTATAATCGCGCCACTTACAGCATTTATTTCGTAGTCATATTCCTTTGCACCGTCCCAAAACTCCACTTCATACTCTGCGATACCATCGTCATAATCAAGCTTGCAAAGCATATGCGAAACATCAGCTTCGTTCATACCTGCATGAGCAAGTGCTATAGCTTTCGCCTCTGCTTCACCGATATATTCGGTAG
>CAYJFF010000057.1:0-20777 GCA_964369345.1 uncultured Oscillospiraceae bacterium | reverse complement strand
CCTATTGGCTGTAGTTACTACAAATCACCACTATAGATAATATATTTGTTTTTACCAGCTTTTTTAGCTGCATACAGTGCCTTGTCTGCATTGTGGTTAAGCGACTCGTACTCTGTGCCATATTCCGGTGTTATGATAACGCCTGCACTTACGCTTACATTATCAAGAGAAACACCACGTATTACAATGCTGTTTACATTGGATATTATCTGTTCCATAACACGCTTAGCATTTTGTGTGTCACCAACATCTTTTAGCAAGATAATAAATTCATCGCCACCCATACGTCCTAGTATATCGCCAGCACGTAGCGCCGCCCTAACAGCACTAACAAAGTCTTGTAAATATATGTCACCTGTTTTGTGTCCGTAGGTATCGTTTATCTCTTTGAAATTATCTACATCAAGGACAACCAGTGCGTGTATAGTGTCTTTCTTGTTCATATTCATTATAGCATCTGTTATCTTCTCCACTGCGGTAGCACGGCTATACGTCCTTGTCAGGCTATCTGTTTCTATACTCATTTGCAGTGTATTTGTAAGCGAATAACTAGACTCTAGTGCGCGCACTAGCTCTTTTCTGGTATTGCTAGCAAATATTAGGTTTGCAACAAAGTAAGAAATATATACCACAACAAGAGCGAATGTGAATATCTCTGTGCCGATAACAACACGCTCTATCATATCCGTGTTTACATCTGATAGTACAATGCTCACTACACACCAATCTGTATATGGTACTCTCACCAGTACAGCAGACCTCTCTTGATTGTTTATCCTATAATTGATTAGCACTGTTTCCTCGTTGTGCATATCTATCCATATACTCTCTGTTGTGTGTCCGTTGTATATATCCAGCGAGCCCATAAAGGTATACATATCACCATCTTTGAACAAGTTATCGTTGCTACCACTTAGGTGCAGTGGTGTGCCGTCTATATGGCAGAGGTGGTAGAACGCCTCTCCACCAAATGTTTTCAGTGCTAGCAAGTCATCTATTTCATCAAGATAATATTTGCCGTATGCTTCACCTATTTTCTCACCATCTGCATATATAGAGCTTGCAAATATCATTATTTCTTCGCCAGTGTCTTGCTCTATGACAGGTGCTATTATCACAACTTCATCACCCTCTGCCACGCCATATATCTGGCTCATATCAGCTTCTAACACAGCATCTCCAGAGCGTGCCTGCTCACCGTCAAACGAAATATAAATATTATTAAAAGTAGAAGTTTCTGCTATTACTTCCACCTGCTGTAGCATAAACTCATCGTCTCCATTATGGTTCTCAAATGCCGCACTGGTTATTTCCATAACCATCTTAGAGTCCTCAACAAACAAGCTTACTTTATCCGCAAGCCCCGTTGCTATTTCTGTAAGGAAAGTATCGCTTACTCTGTTAATCTCACTTTTGTTAAACTCCGAAAAAACAAAGATAAACAGTGCAGTTAGCAAACCTATGCACACGCCACCCCAGTACAGCAACTTTATTTGATTTTTTATTTTTTTGTTGTTTTCAAAGAACTGGTCAGCACTTATTGATTTGTCTTTTTTAGCTTGCTCTTTGTTTATTTCATTTTCTTTAGAAACTACATTGAGCTCGTCTAGTGACATAGGCTTGGAGAAAAGGTATCCCTGTGAGTAGTGCACACCACTCTTTACTAGCTGTTTTTGCATAGAGGCTGTTTCTACAAACTCTGCAATTAGCTCTACCTCCATCTTTTGCCCCATATAGGTTATGCCCTCAAGTATTTGGTTATAGCTAGAGTCCGTACCCAGTAGCTGTGTTAGAGAGCCGTTAATTTTCAGGTAATCAAACTCCAGATTGCCAAGCTCTATAAAATTGGAATAACCAGAGCCAAAATCGTCCGCCGCTATCTTTATGCCATACTTCCTTATGCGGTGTATAAACTTACGCAACAGCTCCAAATCCTCGAACTTTTCTGTTTCTACTAGCTCGAAAATAAAATGCTCTGGGTTTTTCATAGAGTCCAGCTTATCAAACACTGCATCTTGGAACTCCTGCGACAATACATCATAGGCAGATATGTTTATAGTTATAATCTCTGTTCTATCAGCAAAAATATCCAGTATCTTTGTAACCATACATAAACTTAGTGGCAGGTATAGGTGGTACTTCTTTGATATTTCCATAAATTCATTTGGGAATAGCATCTTGCCATCTGGGCTTTGCAGTCGCATCAATGCCTCATAACAGAAAAAGCAATTGTTTCTGTTGTCATATATCCCCTGAAAATACGGTACTATAGCCTTTTCTTTTATTATGGTGTTTAGCTGGGTCACTAGCTTGAACTCGTCTTTAAGGTCGTTTTTTTGCGAGTGTGTTTCATCGCAGAGGTTAAACCTACGCTGTCCCTCTTGCTTGTTCTCATCAGTAGCAAGCTCCACAAGCTTTTGTATAGGCATACCTGTCAGGGTAAATGTAAAGTTATTTATACATGCTACTGTGCCATCTAGCAAGTTTTCTGCGCCACAGTTTGCATATAGCCCACGTAGTATATCTGTGAACTTATCATCATCTATATTTTCTTTTATGGTAAAGAAAAAGCTGGATATATCATAACTATAAAACCTAAATGTATAGTCTGGATACTCTGATTTTATAAACTTAATAATGTGGTCTATATTTTCTTGCACCATTTTGTTAAACTTAGTTTGTCCCAAAAACATTAGGTGCTTATCCATATTTTCTATGGTGATAAGACAAATTTGCTTATCGCTATTAACAGCTTGGTCTTGCAAAAAACGTGTTGTAGTATGGAATTCCTCGAACTGCTTTGTTACTATTTGGTTTTTTACATGGTTTTCATAGTGCATGAGAGAGTCGAATATAGTGTTGTCCGAGTCCTCTTTCATTGCATTCTGCACTAGCTCTATCTGTTTCAAAAGCTTATCATTTACGCCTATTATTGGGTCTATGGAGTTAAACGCTGTTAGGTCTGGCTTGATATAGTTTTCTTTTTCTGATAACGTAAACACTACACAAGCACCATTTGTGTGTTGCGCAACGCCATTCTTTGTGCCCACCTCGCCTAGCATGAATGCACCACAGATACCATTTTTCTTAAAAGGGTTCATTTCCCACTCTGCTATTTTGTTGGAGAAAGTTTTCCTAAAAAGGCAAGAATAGCAAAAAATAGACTCTGCTGGTGTTGTTTGTAGGTCGGAGCATATCTCCTGCCATCTCTCTGCATTTTGCAGTGGGCTTAGGTATCCCACACGGAACTTCTGCCCTGCATATAGCTTAGAGAAATACAGGTTTATTCTATCCGTACTTGCATCGTAATAGGTAAACCTTGCCATACTGGCACCACCTTCTAGCACAAGGGGGAAGTGCACCAAGATATCGGTATCAGAATCACCATACATATCTGCATTTTCTGTAAACTCATTCAAGCCCAGCTTTTTGTTGAGCCATTTTACTGCATGCTGTTCTTCTATTGTTTCTATATATTCATCACTTGTAGATGTTATAGTAAATGTCTGGCTAATGGGCATGTGCCCTGTTACAATATTTGTATAGGCTAGCACACATTCTTTGCTTATTAGTGACATTATTATCGCATTAGTTTTACTGCCATTTTCATCAAAAACAAAAAACGACGTAGAGCCATCTGCATTCTGGTAACCAGATGTTCCACCAACAAACGGTACTTCTGGTATTTCTACTGCCAGCTTTTGCATAATTTGTGTGATATTCCACTCTACATAACCAAAGATTATTATAGCAAGGCTAGCTGGGAACTTTTCTGTGCATCTTGTAATAGCGTTTGCTACTTCATCGCCGTCCATGTTGTTCCTTGGGATTATCTCTGTTTTAACAGAGCCAAACTCTAACTGTGAAATAGAAATCAGTGTACCATTGTCATGTATTTCACCATTATATATTAGTCCAGAAACAGACGCACCACAAATAGATGCCTGTGGCAGTCTTTCTTTTATCTCTCGCGCAAGCTGAACAGACTCGTTCTCACCCATACTCGTAGTATGTATGCGAACAAGGCACCGTTCTCCCTCGTTAAGATTATTTTCATTAATCCACTCTGCAAGAAGTTTCTTGCTAGTATATAATGTATTAAGAGCTTTCATTGTGTTCTCCCCGTAAGTGTATATATAATGTTAGCTGATATTTTTAATGTATCCAAGCACAATTTTAATAATTTAGGGTTTCTTACTGATTATACCACACTAATATATAAAATTCAATCATAACAACATATTTTTGATACAAAAAAAGAGGCGCCAGCGACACCCCTTTTATGCTCTATTTTATTTTATCCTGGGTACTGGTCATTGTACTCTAGTATATATATATCCACATATCTAAAGCTACTTAGCTGGCTCTCACGGAAGTTTGCATGGAACAAGTCCACATCTATTATATCGTCCATAAGGCCTGTACCTGTATCATTCGCTATAGCATAGCCATAGATAAAGTCGCCAGATGCTGTACGTATATACATCTTAGTACCATATGGTATTTCGTCTGGTCGTATAGCCACTGTGCCTGGTATGCAATATTTATCACGTCCCCAAGCGCCCCATGCTTTACCACCAACCCAGTAGCCTGTAGCACGCTGGTTATGCAAAACATCTATATATCCTACTGGTATGCCATTTTCATCTAGGGGGAACTCGTCGCTATAGTCCAGTGTGGATACCTCGCTACCGTCACCTAGCAGTATTAGCTCCTCTGTGGGCTCGGACACTACTACAGAAGAAGCTTGTATAGTTTCTACAACTATGCCATTTTCTAGAATTTCGTCGTATGTGTCTATACGTAGTCCGTCTGTACCCTCTGTAAGAACCTCTGAGTTACCCTCTTTAAGCAGTGATGTACCTTTGTACGTCACTATCATTGGTAGAACTACCTCTACATCATATGAGCGGTATGCAACACGTGTAATCTCTATGCTATCATATGGTTGTAGTACATGTGACATCTCGTGTGTCACTTTGTCATGTGCGCCCAGTACCACTCCTGCGTCTTCAAAAAGCTCTGCTACTGTGCCGTCCATGCGGTTGTAGCTAGTAGTTGCACCGTCCACTGTAATAGAAACAGGAAAGCCACGCTCTATCACTAGCTCGCCCACTCTTGCGCTTGTGGGTGTTTCGTATGTTATTGTATCATTTGCTGTTGTTAAGATTTCTTCGTTATCCAAAATCTTCATAGCATCTCTTTCGGCAGTTATAGTAACTGTAGTTGTATCACCATCGATAATATATATCACATTATCTAGACAGTAAACCACAAAAATAACTGCTGTCATCACTGCTGCCAACAGACTTAGCCATATTGTTTTACCGGTGAACAAGTTGAACATGCCACCCATAAAACGGCCAAAAATATTTCTAAACATGAATTACTCCTCTTTATTTATGAAAGCTTTATATTTCAGTCGGACACAAAGCGAGCCATTTGCAGCGAGTACGCCCCCCATAGACACACGCACAGTTTTATAGCTCCTATGTATTCGATATGAATATCAGTAATATGTAGTAAGTATATTCCCAAAAAAACCAGTTTATGCAAGTTAAGGGAATTTTTACCACTTTCGCAAGTTCCTACCGAGATACTGGTATCTTGCGTGTAATGCAGAGATATACGTTGCTATGTGAGCTTGCCCTGTTGCTGTTGGTTGCTGTGAACTGTATTAGCGACAAGTCACTATTGTGGGTCTAGCCTTACGCTGTGTTTATAGCAATTGTTGTTTAGCAAGTATATCGTGCTTATCCGTCTTTCTAGAAAAAAGCTGATGCGGATTATATATTAGCCCCTCAGTGTCTGCTTTAGGGCGATTGACGTGCTCATTATAGTTAATGTTATGCTATTTGTCAAGTTTGCGAGCATTTTTTTTACATATTTTTCCATTTTTACAGTCAAATGTTACGCTTAAAATTATGTAAATGACACAAAATTCATAAAGCGATAGTACATACTATTTACGTATTCTTAGAAAAACACAGTATTTTAGCTTTTTTTCTACTACCCCACTTGAAACACCCCTAAAATCACAAAATATTGCACAAATTGACTTGCTAAAGTTTAGTTAATTTTTAGTCAAACAATGCTTTACAATAGTTTGCTTTTTGTGATAATATGTGTAGTGACAAAACCATACTAGCACGTTTGTGATGTCGAATATTACACAATACTGTGCCTGTAGCTTTCATTAATAAAATTAGTATCGTATATCTACTTATATGAATAAGAAAAACTTTCACTTATCGCTTTTGAAGTATGCTAACTGGTTTTGCTACCTATATTAATAAGAAGAAGGGTTGAACAATTATGAAAAACGGTAAATATTGTCTTGCCATAGTAGGCTTTGGTGGAATGGGCAGCTGGCACGACAGGCTTGTGCAAGGTAAGCCACGTGTAGCAACAGGCGAGCCACAGGAGCCAATATCAGAGATGTCAATTGCAGGTATATATGATATAGACCCTGCACGTTGTAAGTTTGCAGAGGAGCAAGGTATTTTTGTATATGATAGCCTTGATGCTATTCTAGCTGACGAGAGCGTTGATATAGTGCTTTGTGCAACCCCAAATGAAGTACATAAAGAGGTAATAATACGTACCCTACGCGCAGGTAAAACAGCTGTGAGCGAGAAACCTGTTACTCTATGCAGCAGTGATTTGCAAGAGATGATAGACGTTGCAAACGAAACTGGTAATCTGTTTACAGTGCACCAAAATCGTCGCTGGGACGGTGACTACCTAACTATAAAGCAACTTTATAACACTGATATTCTGGGCGATATCTTCGAGATACAGAGCAGGGTGCATGGCGCTCGCGGTATTCCTGGGGATTGGCGTGGTAAAAAAGAGCATGGTGGTGGCATGGTGCTTGACTGGGGCGTGCATATCATAGACCAAGTGCTAATGATGGTAGATAGCAAGGTAAAATCCATCTATGCTACAATGGACCACGTAACTACAGATGAAGTTGATGATGGTTTTAGAATTATACTAAAATTCGAGAATGGCCTACAGGTAGTGCTAGAAGTTTGCACATCGAACTTTGTAGGTATGCCACGCTGGTATGTACTGGGAATAAATGGCTCTGCTGTTATACAAAAATTTGGCAGTGACTGTGATATTACACGTATCACAAACAGAGATATTAATGATGCAGTGCCTATAGAAACAGCCGCAGGATTAACAAAAACTATGGCACCAAGAACAGCAGATACCACAATATCCGAGGTAATGCCTAATATTAAGTCCGATATCCGTGACTTTTACAGAAATGTAATAGCTACTATGGAAGGCAAAGAAACACAACTAATTACACACACAGAGCTTATGCGTGTAATGAAACTTATGGAAGCTGCTTTTGAGTCTGCAAGACTGGGGCAAGTTATACCATTCGAATAAAATATAGCTTTAAAAAACACTTGAGGTTTGCGTTATGATTACGCCCACCTCAAGTGTTTTTCTGCTTATGTATACAGCCTCATTGATTAGTTAAATACTTTTATACCTGTTGCTAGTAGTTTGTGCAGAGCCGCTCTATCGCCTACCAGTGTTACATCAGGGTGCATCTGTAGTATGGAGCCTGGTACCTCTGGCATTACAGGCCCTGTGAACGCCTCCAATATAATATCAGCTTTTTCTTCTCCACTTGCTGCTACTACTATTTTTTTTGCGTGCATAATGTTCTTGATACCCATTGTAAGCGCTTGGCTTGGCACTTTGCTAACATCATTATCGAAGAACCTAGCATTTGCCTGTAGTGTTTCTGGTGCTAGTGTTACAACATGTGTACCTAGCTCAAAAGCAGCTTCTGGCTCGTTGAAGCCTATATGCCCATTGTGCCCTATACCAAGTATTTGCATATCTACACCGCCAAATGCCTCTATGCGCGCATTGTAGTTGCTGCACTCTGCATCAAGGTCCTCTGCTAGGCCATTTGGCAGAAAAGTGTTTTCTGGTACTATATTAACATGATTAAAGAAATTGTGTTGCATAAAGTAACGGTAGCTTTGGTCATGCTCTGGTGATAGCCCTACATATTCATCAAGGTTTACAGTACGTGTTTGAGAAAAAGAAATATCGCCTTTGTTATACCATTCTATTAACTGCTGGTATGCACCCATTGGTGTAGAGCCTGTAGCTAGTCCTAGTACGCAGTTAGGCTTTACAATTACCTGTGCAGAAATTATGTTTGCCACCTTTCGTGACATGGATTTGTAGTCCTCCGCTAAATAAATACGCATAAAATACTCCCTTTCTGTGTATCGATTACACTTCCACTGTTTTTTTCATTTCTTCCCAGTTGTTTTCCATATCGCTGACAAGTTTGAACTGTGTTCGGCACCTATCTAGATTGTGCCCATCACGATGTATTTTAAAATAGTTGTCACCATCTAGATAGTCAGTAAGAAAGCGCATACCACACTCAAGTGTCATCAGTTTTGCACCCCATGGCAGGTGCTCTATCTCTATATCAGTTAGCGCACCACCTGATGCAGCAAGAAAACCATCTGCAAATGTCTTGTACAGTGACAAGCTAAAGTTAACTTTACTAATATCTTTTTCGTCCTCGTCACAGTCATTTGCTCCAAAACGTATAGCATCGCCAAAGTCATGCAGTGATAGCCCAGGCATTACAGTATCTAGGTCTATAACGCAGATACCTTTTTCTGTGCTCTTATCCAGTAGTACATTGTTTAGCTTGGTATCGTTATGTGTAACACGTAGTGGGATTTTGCCATCTGCTAGGAGGTCGGCTAACACACTACAGTCTTTTTCACGCTCTTTTACAAAGTCTATCTCTGCTTGTACGTTTTTTGCTCTACCCATAACATCTGCCTCTAGTGCTGCAATAAATTTTGCATAGCGGTCTGGTGTGTTGTGGAAATTTTCTATTGTTTCTACTAGAGTATCTGCTGGGTAGTCCGATAGCAATTTTTGGAAATTACCAAACGCCACTGCCACCTCATAAAAATCCTGTGCGTTCCTAACTTTTTGCAAGCAAATACTATCTTCTACAAACACATATACACGCCATGCGCCATTCTCTGTGTCTGTGTAGTACTGCTCGCCTACTTTTGTATGAACTACATTAATAGTTTCACGCATGATGTCGCCATTATCTTTTTCTATTTTTGCACGCAGGTGCTCTGTGACACCACAGATATTATTCATAAGCCCTGTTGGGTCTTTGAATGTTGCAGTTTTAATACGCTGTAGAATAAATCTCTTGCAATCGCCATTTTCTGCCTGTGCATACACACAAAATGTATCATTGATATGGCCACTGCCATAACGTACTGCACCTACTACTTCTCCACCAAAATCATAGCTTTCTAGTACTTCGCCCAATAAATCCTCTGCATTTTTTGCCATTTTATAGCATCCTCACTTACTCCACAATTCTTCTGGGTATATGCCATCTTCTACTTTTTTTGCTATAGCCTCTACTACCATGGGTTTATCTTCTTTGTATGTAACACCATACCATTTATCGCCACTACTTAGCACTTTTACCTCTGCTTTTTCCTCTTGTATTAGTTCGCTGATAACAGTAGGTAAGAAATATTCCCATTTAAGAGGGTTGCTTTGCAAATTATTTTCTAGGTTTCTCGCAAACCTTGCCTCTGTTTCTGTGATGAAACTCTTAGAGAAACCCCATAAATTCATACTAACAATACTGTTTTCGTCTATAGGGGTGAAAGTAGCACCATTATCCTCGCTATATGCTACACCAGCACCCTGTTTCACGATATATGTGTGCTCTGTAACCTTGTTCATTATCATATTTTCTGTTACATCGCATACACCACGCGCCACACTGCCACTCTCTGTGACTGTGTTTTTAAGGTAGTACCCCACCATGCAGTAGCTATATTTATCTCCATCTTGGTGTGTTGTTAGGTAGTCGTATATAGTTTTAAACGCCTCTACACCATAGTAGTCATCAGCATTTATTACTGCAAATGGCCCATCTATTAGGTTGCGTGCCGATAATACAGCATGTGCTGTACCCCATGGTTTTTCACGGTTTTCTGGCACTGCAAATCCGTTTGGTAGGTCGTCCATTTGCTGGTATGCATATTTCACTTCCATAAAACTTGCTATTCTGTCACCTATTGCTTGCGCAAACAGGTCTTTAAACTCTTGCTTTATAACAAATACAACAGTTTCAAACCCTGCTCTTTTCGCGTCATATATAGAATAATCTATAATCAGCTCGCCATTCTTGCCCACTGGGTCAAGTTGTTTCATACCGCCATAACGGCTACCCATTCCTGCCGCCATAACTACTAAAACTGGTTTATTCATCATCACACCTCAACTGCCAAAATTGCCGAAGCCTGTAAAATAACAGACTTCGGCATTAGGCATTACACCTATTATTTGATTTTATTATATACCTAGGTAACGCTCATAAGCTGCTTGGTTTATTTCTGTAGCGCGTGCTATGTCACGTGCCTCTAGCTCAGCTTGGAACGCTGCATATGTGGAGTCATTGAACTCAGCTGTGCCTAGTAGCCAGCTCTGCCATGTCTCGTCAACATATGGACGGATATTAGCCATAATTTTGTTGTACTCGTCAGCCTCATCCTGTGTATATTTTAGCTGAATTCTACCATCATTGTATGGTAGTTGCTCCTCACGGTACCAGTCTTGGTTATCAAGATACATTGTTCTAGCTTCTAGAGCTATAGGTGTCATCCAACCTTCCTCGTACTCAGGGTTAGAACGACCAGCAGATGGGAAGTTAACACCAACATTACGTAGTGCAGATAGTGGTGTACCCTCGTCTTGCATAACTAGGTCTGTAAACTCATAGCTACCATCAGCAGCTACTGTGTATGTTAGTCCCTCAACACCAAAGTTCATTAGGTCCTCACCAGCTTTTGTGTACCAGAAATCGAAATATTTGATTAGTGTTTCTGGGTCTTCTACAAGAGATGACATCGCCCAGCCTTGGCCAGATATAGGAGCAGCTGTGCGCTCTATAACGTCGCCATGTTGGTTAGCAGGAGGTGCAATTGGTACTAGGTTAAAGCCTGGAACTTGATCTGCAACAGAGTTGTTGTAGTCGCCTGCAGATGGCCAGTCATGTGTTAGACCACCTTGGTCAGCGCCGAACAATACGTCACGGCTCTTTGTACCACGTGTGAATATCTCTGGGTCTATAAGACCTTCTTCGTACCATTTAACAGCATTGCCAACAGCAGTTACAAAATCTTCTTCCATTGGGTCGAAGATAACTTTGCCATCATCTGTTGTGTTAAACTCTACAGAGCTATTCCATAGCCATAGTATTTCGTCAGCCATTTTCCAGCCAGCACGGTCAAAGTATGGAACTTCGTCCATCTCGCCATTGCCATTTGGGTCCTGTGTGCGGAATGCTGTTAGCACTGTGTACATCTCATCAACAGTAGTTGGTGCTTCTAGGCCTAGTTTATCTAGCCAGTCCTGTCTAATCCACCAGAACTCTTGAGTTTGGTTGTAGTTGATTTTGCCTAGTTTGTAGATTTCGCCATCAAGAGCAGTTGAGTCTGCTTTGTATATTGGTAGCTCATCAAACGCTGCAACGATGTTTGGTGTATCTGTTTCGTTGATATAATCTGTTAGTGGCATAATACCACCATCATAGTATAGATTGTCAACTTCAGAAGACACGTTGTAAGTTAGGATGTCAGCCAAGTCGCCAGAAGAAATCATTAGATTCCAAGCAGCCTCAAGGTCTGAGTTAGTCATTGGGATTACGCCCTCTAGATATACATTTGTCATCTCGCCTGCTTTTTGGTATACAGGCCACTCAGAATCGAATGCCATGTTGTTTAGTGACATGAAGATAGTGAATGTTGTTGGCTCTTCTGTAATTTGGTAAGGGTTTTCTTCTACTGCTGGTGTGCTTGTAGATGTACTTCCTGAGGAAGGTGCTGTGCTAGAAGCAGGTGTAGAACTTGCTGTAGTTGTTTGTCCACAGCTTGCTAGTAGTGCTATTGCACACACAGCGGACATAATTTTTGTTAGTTTATTAGCCATTTTCATTTTTTCTCCTTTTTATTATTGTACTTAAACGAGTTCCCTCGTAGTAACCATAAATTTAGCCTTTTACTGCACCCAGTGTCACACCTGCTTTAAAGTATTTCTGTGCAAACGGATAAACTATAAGCATTGGCACTATGGCGATGATAATAGTAGCATAAATGACTGTTGTGGGTGAGGATAAGCTTGCCGCTGTTACAACGGCTGATTCATTCTCTGTTGCCACTTGGTCAACTACTAGCTTTTTCAGTAGTACTTGTAGTGGGATTTTGCTGTCATCACGCAAGATGTTCATAGCCCAGAAATAACTGTTCCAACGTGATACTGTGTAGAACATTGCCACTGTAGCAAGTGCAGGTTTGGAAAGTGGTAGGAATATCTGCCAGAAAATGCGTAAATTATTAGCACCATCCATAAACGCTGCTTCTTCTAGCTCCACAGGTAGCTGCTCAAAAAAGCTTTTCATAATAATCAGATTATATGTATTCACCGCAAAGCCTAGTATGATAGCTGTTCTTGTATCAAGTAGACCCAAATCACGGAAGTTCATATAAGTTGGGATAAGACCAGCATTGAACCACATTGTAAACACTGTGAACAACACCCAGAATTTACGCCATATTAGGCGTGTTTTTGATAGTGCATATGCCATAGTTGTTGTAAATGCCATATTTACTATAACACCAAACACTGTGTAGTATATTGAGTTAAGGTATGATGAGCCGATTAGAGGCTTTTCAAAAGCCTTTGTATAGCTCTCGAGTGTAAAGCCGATAGGCCAGAACATAACATCGCCTGTATCTACATAGAAAGGCTTACTTATAGATGCTATAAGTGTATAGTATATGGGGTATAACACTAGCAGAGATACTATAATGCCTAGGATATTCATTAGTATATTAAATATTTTCTCGCCACGACTCTCAACAAGACGGCTATTCACTCCGTGGCTGTCGATATCTTTATTTTTCTTCTTTGCCATTCTATACACCTCCTTACCAAACACCTGAATCTGTTACTTTTTTACTGATTTTGTTTGCAAGAACAACCATTATCAGCGCTACCAATGCCTCGAACAAGCTAATAGCAGTGGATAGACCATAGTCGTTTTGCTCCATACCTATACGGTATGCATATGTTGCGATAACGTCCGCTGTTGCATATGTAGTTGGGCGGTATAGTAGCAAGATTGACTCGTAGCCTACTTTTACCATTTTACCAATATTTAGAACAAGCATTGTTACCACTGTTGGCATTATAGCAGGGATTGTTATGTGTTTGATACGTTTCCATTTGCTAGCACCATCCATATACGCTGCCTCATATAGCTCTTGGTCTACGCCCATAATAGCAGCTATATATACAACAGCATTAAAGCCAGCAGTTTGCCACAGTGTCATAGAGGTGTATATAGCACGGAAATACTCTGGATAAACCATAAAGTATATAGGCTCCATGCCCAATCTTTGCATAATAAGGTTTATTATACCAGAAGATGGGGAAAGGAAGTTGATAACAAGACCGCAAACTACTACTACAGATATAAAGTGTGGTAGGAAAGTTACTGTCTGTGTCATACGGCTGATGAATTTGTTTTTCATCTCTGTAATACATACAGCTAGTACGATAGGAACTGGGAAACAAATAGCTATTTGCCAGAAAGATATCATAATAGTATTAGTAACTACACGTATAAAGTCTGGGCTACTCACAAAATACCTGAAATTTTCCAGTCCTATAAATTCGCTTCCCTCGAAACCTCTAAACAGGTTGTAGTCGTAAAAGGCTGTGCGCAAATCTAGCATTGGTTTGTATGAAAATACTAAGAACCAAATAACACCTGGTAAAAGTAACAGGTACAAGTCCCAGTCACGTCTTATGATTTTATACGCGCGGCTAGTCTTTTTTTCTTTTGGCATAAACACTCCATTCCGTTATGCGTACATATAATATGTTGTGTTCACATAACTTTAATATTATCTTGCGTCAAAATTAACAACTTAATAATAGCAGATAAAAAAGCGTTTGTAAATCACCAATAATTATAGTATCATCATTTTTTACGATTACTTTTTGAACACAGTGTAAACCCAGTAAATAAGCCACTCTACAAGTTTCATATTCTACTTTTTCAGTATTTTTTCATCAAAACGCTATACAAAATTAACATTTGCAATATAAAAATAAATTTCTACTATCATAAAAAATGTACATATCTATATATTTGTATTTTTGTATGTTGCAAAACTTTCAGCGTATGCTTTTGGTGTCATATTCATTTTTTTGCTAAAGGCTCTTATGAAACTATTAGCACTATTAAAGCCTACTTGGTTGTATAGTTCCACAATCTTTAGCTCTTGGTTATGTGCTAGCATCTCACAAGCTATCTTCACCCTGTAGTCATTTAGATAGGTTTTAAAAGTTGTTCCTCCAGATAATTGCTTGAACAACGAGCTGCAATAAGTAGGTGTCAGTCCCAAAAATTTTGCCATATCGCCAAGCATTATATCTTCTGCAAAATGCAGCTTTATATATTCTTGTATTTTGTCAAAAATATCATCGGACTTTATTTTTGGGTCACAGTTTAGTGCTTCTAGTATTTGGTTAATAGTAAAGCGTATTTTCGCCCACACTGCGGAGCTATCCGACATAGCTATTAGCTGGTGTGTATCTATGGGTATACCTATTAGCTCCTCTGGGGTAGTTTTTAGCTCCTGAAATACGCGCACAATGGTACTCACTATAACAAACACAAAGTTTTGTCGCATCTCGCTAGACAGGTTTTTACCAAACGAGTTTTGTTGCATTATACGGTCGTATATTTTTAGTGCATGCATACTGCCAATAGCTATTTCAGATATAAGCCTGTTTTGTATATCTATTGGGAAATAGTAGCAGTCATTATTTTTACCCTCTAGGTCTGCCATTGTTAGCACTGCATTTTTAGGCAACACGTATCTATACTCCAATATTTGGCGTGCCTGTGAGTATCCCTCATGTATTTGCATAACAGTATCTTGTCTTTCGCTTAGTGCAATCATAAGGTCTATCACTAGCTCATCATTGCTTAGCAAACGGTTTATAGCAGCTTTTACAGCCGTATAGTCATTTTCCATAAAAACAATAACATCTATGCTCCCAGATAAATTAATATAGAAAATCACCTCTGTATCACTGGACAGCTCTAGTATCTCTGTTTCTACTATCTGCTTTTGCAAGTATAAGAACAAGTCTTTACGCTGTTCTGTATCTGCTGGTATGGTATTGTACTCTACCAAAAGCACACGGTAGCTACTGCTCATTTCTTCTGCTGTTAGTGGGCAGTCGGAGTTTGGTATTCCAAACAACAGCTCTCTATAATATGCACGTCTTACTATAAATTTCTGCTTGTCACGTACTATGTCCAGCTCCTTGCTCAGCGAATTCATATTCTGTGATTTCTTGCGTATAATGTCAAACTCATCTATAACCACATTCTTTATATTCGCATCAACACCTTCATCTTCCTCGTCATCGTCCATATACTGGGAGATAACATCAGATACCGGCTTGTACAAGCGCTCTGACAGCAAGTACCCAGGTAGTATAAATGCAATAAGCATGACCATCGGCACTGCAAATAACAGTATAACCCTTTGCAATGTAAAAAAATTGCTGAATGGTGATGTATAGATTATATAAAAGCTTGGAAATTTATTTTTTAGTAGCACTGCAATATCCGAGCCAGCCATAACAATGCTCGCTTCATCAAGTGTTGCTATATCATCATCAAAGTCCAGCTGGCTTATAGTTTTATCTATAGTTGTAATATATTTTTTGTCCATTTGTCCATAAGTGATTTTTTCGCCATCTGTGCTTATAATGCAATATGGCATATCATTGCCTTCTGCTAGGAAAACTTCTACCGATGCACTGAGAATGCATACAAGACCCTCGTTATTAGAAAAATTGTTGATGAACATATAAATTTCCGTTAGTTCACCATTTTCATATATAGGCAAAAAAAATGTTTCTTCGCCTGCTTTTAGGTGTGCAGTAGCTAGTTGCCAGTCGTCATATGTTAGGTTGCTATATGTTTCTGTAAAATAATTGCTTTTTTCGCTTGTACCCTCTCCGTCAATAATCATCGAGTCATCGCTAAGGTCTGTCACCGCGAGATTAAAGTTCACACCGAAAGAGTTAACATTTAGTCTGCCCAAATGTTGATTAATATTTATAGCATAGTAATAATAGTATTTGCTCCCTTTTTCGGCATTTGCCCACAGGTCTACACCATCCGATTGTGCTAGTTCACTCACCGCATTCTGCATGATGTTACCTGATATTTCATTGGAATTTGTCTGTGTATATACAAATGGCTGTAGCTGTAATATAGTATCACTACTGTACATTGAAACCAAGATGCCCCAAAAAGATATAGATATTATAGTGCCCAACAATATTGATATTAATAAAAAAGCTCTGTTTAGCTTCTGTTTATAAACACGTTTCATTTGTTACCCTACTTTATCATATGGTTTCTTACAATTCCAGTTACTAATTATATACTATTATATTAAAAATGTAAATACTTGTTATTTTTTATATTTTTCTACTATTATTTCTTTCAAACATTTGTTTTTGTGTGCTTTTTGTGGTACACTTGTATGAAACTATAAACAAGAGGTGACTAATGGTGATTGACATAATAATAGTAGTATTGCTAGTGGTGCTTATATCACTGGTAGCGCTTGCTCTCGCTAAGCTAAATACACTTTCCAAAAGGAACAGGTACGATAACTCACGCGAGGTCATTGAGCGTATATCAGAAATCAAGCGAGATTTTGCAGAAACACAGAGAGGGCAACGACAGGAGTTGCAATCCATAAACCAACATATGGCAGTACAAATATCGGAGAAGATACTTGCACAAACACAGCAAGTAGAGGGGCGTTTGCGTAGCTTTTCACTGGAGAACGAGCAAAAGCTTGAAAATATCAGGCACACTATGGAAAAACAGCTCACACAGATAAAGCACGAGAACTCACAAAAGCTTGACCAAATGCGACAAGTGGTAGAAAACAAGCTACAAAAAACACTGGAGGACACTGTGACACAGTCTTTCGGGCTTGTCAATGAGCGACTGGCTCAGGTGTATGAGGGTCTTGGCGAGATGCGTTCTCTGGCTACTGGTGTTGGCGACCTAAAAAAAGTGCTCTCCAATGTAAAAGCACGTGGTATTTTGGGCGAAATACAGCTAGGTGCAATACTTGATGAAATTCTATCACCACAGCAGTACGAAACTAACTTCAAGACAAAAAAAGGCAGTAGTGCAGTAGTTGAGTATGCAATCAAGCTACCCACAAAAGACGGCGAACCTATATACCTACCTATAGACTCTAAGTTCCCACTAGATGCATACACACAGTTGCAAGATGCGATAGACAGTGGCGACAAAGATGCTATATCTGCCACTACGCTGGCATTGCAAGCACGTATCAAGTCCTTTGCAAAGGATATTAGGGATAAGTACATAGACCCACCAAACACTACAGAATTTGCTATACTTTTCTTACCGTTCGAGGGACTATATGCACAGGTGGTGTCCATGGGGCTTATGGAGGTTTTGCAAAGAGATTACAAGGTAAATATAGCTGGCCCTAGCACTATGGCGGCACTACTAAACAGTCTACAGATGGGCTTTAGGGCATTTGCTATAGAGAAACGCAGTAGCGAGGTTTGGCAGGTGCTGGGTGCTGTTAAGACAGAGTTTGATAGATTTGCTGATGTACTGCAAGCAACACAGCAACGCATTACACAGGCAGAAAAAGAGCTGGACAAGCTGATTGGTGTGCGAACACGTACAATACAGCGTAAGCTAAGCAGTGTTACTGCACTTAGCGAGGTAGAGACAACAAATATCCTACCCACCAACACATATGATGATATATAGGAGATTTTATGCAGGCACTAAAAAAGCAATTCCTTAAATATACCACGCTTAATATAGTGGGCACACTTGGCAACACCTGCTATTTACTTGCCGATACTTTCTTTGTGGCGCAGGCTACTGGTAGCGACGGACTAGCGGCACTCAACTTTGCTATTGCTGCTTTTGTTTTTGTTATTAGCACTGGGCTTATGATTGGTGTTGGTGGTGGTACAGATTTTTCACTGAGAAAGCACCGTGTAGATGAAAAGAACATAGCGCTCACAGAGTCACTTATACTTACTGGTATCGCCTCTATCATTTTCCTTACTGTGCCACTCTTTTTCTCGCAGAATGTGGCTATGGTACTGGGTGCACGTGGCTATGTCATGGAGCTTACTGTAATATATATTAGGACTATTTTTAGTTTTGCACCATTTTTTATACTAAATTATGTATTGCAAATATTTATCAGAAACGACAATAACCCACAACTACCTATGATTGCAATGACAGTTAGTAGCTTTTCTAATATTGTGCTGGACTATATATTTATGTTTGAGTTTGACATGGGTATTTTTGGTGCTGCTTTTGCTACTGGTCTGTCCCCTATTATTAGTATTGCTATACTATCCACACACTTTTTTTGCAAAAAAAACACACTGCGCATATATAGGATAAATTTTAGTTTTCGCAGATTGTTCCATATACTGTCGCTGGGCACTTCCACACTAATAAGCGAGCTTGCGCCTGGTATCTCTGTTATCGTCTTTAATCTTATCATACTGAGTTTGCTTGGGAATATCGGTGTTGCTGCATACGGTGTTGTCACAAATATCGCACTGGTTGCAACCTCTACATTCTCTGGTATTGCGCTTGGTATACAGCCACTAGCCAGCCAGACTTATGGCATTGGCGACCATGCTTCTCTGAAAAAACTACTGCGCTACTCCATTATCACAGCACTATCTTTGGCGGCATTTATATACACTATCATATTTGTTTTTGCAACCCCAATCAGCAACGCATTTAATAGTGAGCAGGACCCTGTGCTTACATCTATTGCAGTTGTAGGGCTTAGGATATACTTCCTCGGCTACATTGCCGCAGGTGCAAACATCATCATCGCAGCATTCCTCAGTGCTATATCTAGCACCAAGTCCGCTATGGTAATATCACTACTCCGTAGCTCGCTAGTCCTCTTGCCTGCTGTGTTTTTACTAAGCACTGTACTGGGCATGGTTGGGGTTTGGCTGTCTTTCTTGGTCACAGAGATTATCGTGGTTAGTGTGTCCATATTTATACTGCAAAAAAGTGGCATGAGCGCTACTAGAAAGCCGTCCTAGTCGTAGGACGGCTTTGCTAATATTCCCCCAATTAATCTAGTTACAGAAAAAAACTGGTTGCACCCTCTCGTGCTTTAACGCTTTTTCTATTGTTTCTGATATTCGCGAAAAATCTGCAACTAACGAGTCTGGTTTGCTTATTGGGTCATCTTGCCCCAGTGGCACAGGGTAGACATTCGGCATCGCCAGCATCTTTCCTATATTCTGTGCAGAGTTTGCCAGCCCATCATTTGTAGCTACTGCTAGCACCACAGGTTTTTTGTTGCGTAGCTGTGCTTTTACTGCCAGTGTCACACTGCTATCATATATTCCGCCAACCAGCTTACCCAGTGTGTTGCCTGTACACGGTGCAACTATTAGTATATCCAGATAATTTTTAGGACCTATTGGCTCTACCTCTGGTATTGTGTGTAGCACCTCCCTGCCACTTGCTTTTTCTATGCGTGCGATAAACTCGCTAGCTTCCCCAAAGCGTGTGCTGGTAGTGTAAGTAATCTGTGACATTATCGGGTAGATGTCGTACCCCTCATCAACTAGGTTTTCCAGTGCAGTTATAGCTGTGTCCAGCGTGCAAAAACTACCACACATACAAAAACCTACGCTTATTTTCTTAGTGGACATTTAATACCTCCTCTTTTCTCATTCGCTATGTTTCATCAATAAAAAAGTTCTCTACTGTGTCTGCTATATACTCGCCTGCACTTTTTGGTGCTATCTTGCCCGGTAGCCCCAGTGCCTGTATAGTGTGTACACCCAGTTTTTTCGCAAGTGCAAAGTCCACACCACCTGGGAGCGATGCAAGGTCGATAATCAGTGCATCGTGCCTTGTGTTCCTCAGTGCTTTTTGCCCTATTACTCTTGCTGGTGCAGTGTTGAATATAATATCAAAGTCACTCATAATTCTGGGCATATCCGCAAGTGTTACTCCCTTGTATCCATCTGCCAAAATCCACGCCATATGTTCCTGACATCTGCTAGCTATAGTAACCTCTGCACCCAGTCCTTTTAGGTCCTTTGCTAGCACCTTGCCTATTCTTCCATAGCCCACTACCAAGCACTTCCTACCAAATATTGTGCTCGCAGTATTTTGCATGGCTATATCTATTGCACCCTCCGCTGTTGGTATTGCGTTGCGTATTGTCAGTTCTTCCCAGTCCATCATATCGTGTATATTTAGTGATGTTGCACTGCCCGCCTCTTGTACTACACTACTAACCACACCACCCACCACCACAGCATTTAGTGGGATAAGTGCAAAAAAGCTAAGTAGTGGCATTTCCCCAGACCATAGTGGCGTGTTAAGGTTTACTTTATCTATACAAATAGGTACAGGTAATATAACCCCGTCACAGTTTGCAAGTATCTTACTCTCTCTATAATCTGTTGCGTTATCCACAAACAAGTGCTCCACAATATGCCCACGCTCACGCAATATGGCTGTCAGATAAATATAACGCTTATCTCCACCAACCACTACTATTTTCATA
>CAYJFF010000056.1:0-21091 GCA_964369345.1 uncultured Oscillospiraceae bacterium | reverse complement strand
ACATAAAACTCTTTGAGTACCAAGCAGAGATTATAAAGAAGCTTGCAAATACAGAATCCTGTGTGATTGTGGGAAAATGTGCAGACCATATCCTTAAAAACGAAGGTAACACCTTTAGCTTTTATATAGAAGCACCAAGAGAGTATTGCAGAGAAAAAGTGATGAAAAAAATGCATGTTAATGAGGCAGAGGCAAATAAACTCATCACAAAAACTGATAAGTACAGGGCAGATTACTATAAATATTATTCTGGTGGCAACTACTGGACAAATCCAGTGAACTATGACTTAACTCTTAATGCAGAGCGTGTAGGCGCAGAAAACTGTGTGGAGATAATCAAGCAATATGTGGCAATGAAAATGGGTTCAACTATTTAGCGATAATATGTGTATACAAAGGGGTATATTACTGACAATGGCGTTGGTGGTATGCTCTTTTTATTTTGGGAGGTAAGGGATGAGCCAAGTTATAATGAAAGCCGAAAAGCTGAAGAAGGTTTTTGGGAGTTTTGTTGCAAACGAAGATGTAAGTTTTTCGGTGGAAAAAGGCAAAATCTATGCACTTGCAGGGGAAAATGGTGCAGGCAAAAGCACACTTATGAAGATGCTCTATGGTGTTTATAAAATTGATGATGGAACGCTATATATTGATGGTGAGAGAATGGATGAAAAATATAACCCATCTAAAGCACGTGACAAGGGGCTGGGTATGGTTTTCCAAGATTTCAGGCTTGTGCAAGCGTTTACTGTACTAGAAAACGTATATCTTTCGTCCAAAGAGGCTGGACAAATATTTAATAAAGCTCAGCTACGCAAAAAGATTAACGAGCTTGCAAAAAAGTTTAACCTAAAGGTAAACCCAGATGAATTTGTGTGGCGACTGGATTTGGGGCAAAGACAGCATGTAGAAATCATAAAGGTTCTGCTAAACAGCAATACAAGGGTACTTATTTTTGATGAACCAACCAGTGTACTTGCACCAAACGAAATCCAAAGCCTACTAGATTTACTAAAAGAGCTACGCTCAAACGGCTACTCTATTATTCTTATCACACATAAAATACACGAGATTGTACAGGTTGCAGACTATGTATACATCCTGCGAAAAGGCAGACTTGTGCATACCTTTGATGCACAGGAAGGCTTGGAACACAAGCAAATTGTATCAAAGATGATAGGTGAATACGATAGTGATGAGTTTGCAGCAGTGCAGAATGCATTCACAGGCAAAAATAGCGAAAAAAGCGACTATGGCAAACCTATTCTCGCAGGTTATAACATTGATATCAAAGACGACTATGGGCGTAATATCATTGCCAAGTCCAATATTGAGCTATACCCAGGTATGATTTTGGGTGTTGCTGGAATATCTGGAAATGGGCAACGTGAGCTTACAGAAAGCCTGTATGGCATAAGAAAGATACCATCTGGTAAACTGCTGTTTGGTGGTGAAGATTTTACTAACACAAATGTAAAACAAAGGCTGGAGGCAGGTATACGCATTCTGTCCGAGGACCCAATACGCGACAACCTAGTGCCGGACTACACTGTTTTGCAACATATGGCGATAGCAGGCTTTGACTACAAGAAAAAAGGAACAACCATAGACTGGAAAGAGCTTGATGAACGTATCAAAAACTGTGCAGAGATAAAGGGCTTAAACGTGCCAGATAGCAGTAAAATAGCAGAGAAACTATCGGGTGGCAATATACAAAGAATGGTATTTGCAAAGAATATTATAGCAAACCCAAAAGTGCTTATAGCAAGCTATCCCAGCCGTGGTCTGGATATTGCAACTGTTAGCGCAGTGCACGAAACATTATATAGGCTAAAAGAAATGGGTTGTGCTATTTTGCTGATATCCGAGGACTTAAACGAACTATTCAAGGTGTCTGATAGACTGGTGGTATTGTCTCAAAATACAATACAGGGCCCATATGTACCAGAGGAATTTGATAGCCAGACTATTGGCGAAATAATGCTGAAAGGAGCTAATGAAGAATGACAACAATCCTAAAAAAGATGGAGCTAAACAATATATCATTACCACAAACTGGCATGCTAGATGCTGCTAAAAAGTTGCTGTTGATAATATTGATATCATTTGGTATATTTTCGGTCTTTCTACTTGTAGAGCAAAGAAACCCACTGGAGGTGTTTGCTGCCCTTGTAAATTCTTTTGTTGGCAACAGCTACAACACAGGTGAGATATTTGTCAAGATGACACCAATTTTGCTTGCGTCCCTCGGTGCACTGATACCAGCAAAGGTAGGTATATTTAACTGTGGTGGTGAGGGACAGCTGATAATAGGCGCACTAACAGCGAATATTGCAGGTGTGTATCTGCTCTCTGGGCTACCCTCCATACTCGCTATGCCACTAATGTTTGCAGCAGCTGTAATAGGTGGTATGCTATGGGGTGTTATACCACTATTTTGCAAAATGAAACTACGAATGAACGAAACATTAACCACACTTTTGATGAACTATATTGCAGTAAGGTTTGTGGCTTACCTAATATTTGGGCCAATACAGGACCCAAATGGCAACAACTACCCAATGTCACAGCAAATACCACAAACACTCAGGATTGATGCTTTTGCAGGCTCTAGGGCAAACTACACTATCTTCATTGCTATTCTACTAGCTGTAGCAATTTGGTATTTCCTTAGCAAGACAGAAACAGGCTTTAGAACTATCGCAATAGGTGGCAACAACAGGGCGGCAGAGTTTGCAGGCCTTGATGTGAAAAAATATCAAATTGTAGCATTTCTGCTTTCGGCTGGTATTTGTGGGCTTGCAGGTGGCTTTTTGATGGCTGGTACAGAGTTTCAGATGAGAGAATTTACAGCGAGTGGATATGGCTTTATGGGTTTTTTATCTGCTGGTATAGTTGCTAACAATCCACTGCTTGCGATAGCATCTAGCTTTGTTCTGGGTATACTGAACGCTTGTGGTACTACGCTTGAGCTAACAACTGGTATGCGCTCGTCCACAACCACAATTTTTATGTCAATTATACTACTAACCATATTTGGGCTAGGAAAGGGGAAACGTGACCAATGACAATAGAACTATTTGAGAACTTTTTACTAAACACTGTCCGCGCGGGTACACCTATAATATTTGCCCTGATAGGGGATATGATAGGGCAAAGAGCTGGGCATATCAGCCTAAGTGTAGAGGGCTCGATGCTGGCTGGGTGCTGTGCAGGTTTTGCAACTGCTGTTTTTACAGGTAATTTGCTACTAGCAGTTATTGCAGCCATGATATGTGGTGGTATCTTGGGGTTTATACAGATACATTTTAACATAGCAAGGGGCGCAAATATGTTTTGCCTTGCACTTGCTATCAACTTTCTGGCAACCTCGCTCACATCATATTTTGGTGCACCACTAGTCAGTCAGTCTATAAAAGGTTTTGACAGAATTGCAATACCATTACTTTCTGACATACCAATAATTGGTGATGCACTGTTTAACCAAGATATCCTAACCTACGCTACATACCTACTGCCCATAGCAGTGCATTTCATTTTGTTCAAGACAAAACTGGGCATTGCACTACGTTCCTCGGGCGAGAACCACCAAGTTGCTGTGGCATACGGATATAATGTAAAAGCACTGAAATATGGCGCAGTTATCACAGCTGGTGTGCTAGCAGCCATTGGTGGGTGCCAACTGGCAACAGCATACACAATGACATGGACAAGTGAAATGTCCGGTGGTAGAGGGTTTATTGCATCTGCACTTGTAATATTGTGCACATGGCGACCACTAAAGGCATATTTTGCAGCTTATCTATTTGGTGCTGCGCAAGCACTGCAAATTTTGTTCCAGCTAATGTCCGTGGATATAGCCACAAATATAGTAACTATGGCACCATATGTGATAACAATAGTTGCACTTGCTTTTATATCTATGAGCAAGAACTCCACAATGCCAGAGGAGCTGAAAAAAATTGGCAGACCACTGAAAATACTAAACTAAATAAAGCTACAAAAACAAACTGTGTTTTATTTTGCTATGCAAATTTAAAATAAAAATTAGAGTGAAAGAGGTAATCGTTATGAAAATGAAAACTGGTATCAAAAAAGTACTAAGCGCTATGGTAGCGTCTGTTATGCTACTATCCATGGTGGCGTGCTCAACAACAGCTGATGAGCCGACATCTGCAACACCAACAGCGATACAAGGTACTGGCAACCCAGGCGAGGGTGCAACAAAAATAGGTGTTATCCTAGTAGGTACACGTGATGACTATGGATACAACCAAGGTTTCTACAATTTCTCACAAGAGCTAATAGATGAGCTAGGTGTCACTGTAATGGTGAAAGAGAGTGTGCCAGAGGATAGCTCGGCACAAGCTGTAATAGAGCAAATGGTGGCACAGGGCTGTACAATTATCTATGCAACATCATACGGACATCTGGAGTATGCAGAAGAAGTTGCAAAAAATAACCCAGAGGTAGCGTTCTATACAACAAACCCAACTGGGCAGGGGCTGGATAATGTTTCAAGCATAATAATAAACACATGGGACGCAGCATATGTCAATGGCGTTGCAGCTGGCATGATGACAGAAACAAATGAAATAGGCTATATTGGTTCTTTCCAAATACCTACAGTTATATCCTCTATGAATGCATTCACATTGGGCGCACAAACAGTTAACCCAGATGTAAATGTACACGCAGTATTTACAGGCTCATGGAGCGATGTAGGTCTACAAACAAATGCTATAAATGGTATGGCATCACAGAACATAGATACCGTTGCACAGTTCCAAGACTATACAAAAACAATAGTGGAAAAATGTGAGGCAGATGGCATATACACAGTTGGCTACCACGTAGATACAGCGGACCTTGCTCCAAATACATACATATCAGGAACAGTGGATTTGTTTGCTTTCCAAACAGATATTATAAGAGATACTATTGCAGGTAACTTTACATCAGGAATAATAAGAGGTGGATATGCAGAGGGCATGATTGGTAACTCCGAGGGTGCTGACTTTGTACCAAGTGATGTAAAAGACAAAGTAAACGAAGTAATCGCACAAATGCAGTCAGGTGAGCTAACAGCATTCACAGGGCCAATATATAACCAAGATGGTGAGATTGTAGTAGCAGAGGGCGAAACACTGGAGGATAGCGAGCTTGATGTTATGGATTATTTTGTGCAGGGAGTTAAAGGTAGTACAAAATAATTTATCTGAAATGAAGGTATGGAGCATTTAAATGGAGATTATAGTTCTATCAATTAGTGTGCTTTGCTATTTCTTTGCAAATATTGCACAAAACAAGTTTTCTTCCAGCCTAAAAGGCTATGTCTATCCTATGAATTACTTCCAAATGCTGTGGATGGGCATTGCTTGTGTGGCTTATATTATATATCAGTTTAGTATAGCACCATTTAGTTTTTCGGTATTTACTATTTCTCTGGGGGCGATAGGTGGGCTAATGAGCCTGCTGGGGGGCATAGCACTGCTAATGGCTCTATCAAAAGGCCCACTATCGCTCACCATACTCATTTTTTCCATGTATATTGTTATACCACCAATGCTAGCAATACCTTTTTTGGGAGAAACATTGTCTTTTTTCCAAATTGTTGGGTTACTGCTAATAATTGCGGTGCTTATTATAACTAACTATAATAGCGAAGATAGTAAACAGGAAAAGAGCAAGACGTGGTGGATTTTGAGCACACTTAGTTCGTTGTTTTCTGGTTTATCACAGTTTATGATGAAATACCACCAGACGTATATGCCAGAGCTTGAAAAGAATGAATATATTATCTCGGGCTATGTATCGGGTGTGCTGATATCAGTAGTTGTTGCACAGATTTTCAGGGAAAGGGACTTGCAACTAAACGACAATATTAAGTTTAAGTTTGAGGCAAGGACATTCCTGTTGCCTGCGCTGGGAGTAGCAGCAACACAGGGAATAGCATCTTTTTGCAACCTATACAATGCATCTCGTTTACCAGCTGTGGTGCTATACCCAGTTTCGCAACTGGCAACGCTTATGCTTACAGTGCTTTTTAGTATATTTGCACTAAAAGAAAAGCCCACAAAAGCAACCATGATTGGCTTGTTATGTGGTGTAGTAGCTATAGTTTGTATGAATTTTTAGTAGGAGAAAGGGAAGAGCACAAAGATGAAAAAGTATGATTTGTTGATTAAAAACGCATATGTTTTCCCACTAAAAAAAGTGAGAGATATAGCAATAAAGGGCGAGTATATTGTGGAGCTGAAAGAGGGGTTATCTGCTGATGATGCAGCACAGACTATAGATGCAAAAAACAAGCTTGTCACACCTGGGTTTGTGGAGGCACAGCTACATATAGACAAAGCATATCTATATGATGAAGACGAGGCAGATGATGTAATGGCTGCCTGTATAAGAAGCTGGAAAGTGATAGAGGAAAAATATAGTGGTTGGAGCGATGATGATATTATAGAGGAGATAGTGGAGCGTGGCAGTGTGGCAATCGAGAACTGCATAAGGCATGGTACAGTTGCAATAAAAAACAACATCACTGTCAACAAAAACTGGGGTGTAATATCGCTAAAAGCTATATCAAAGCTAAAAGAAAAGTACAAAGATAAAATCACGATAAAAAATGTTGTGCAGTATGATGAAAGCCTTGAAAAAGAATGGATTAACGGAGTGAAATCCCACGAAATAGACTTCGTTGGTGGGTATGTAAATATCGATTTTGATAGCGACAATGCGCTACTATCATATGTGTCGGCAAACTATGAGTATATAGATAAACTCTTTGCGCTATCACGTGAACATGATGTGTCTATAGATGTTTTTTGTGATGAAATAAGCCATTCCAGTATGGATATGTTCCTGTATATAGTAAAAAAAGTGATGAAAAACAAAGAGTGGGCAAAAGTCACTTGTAATAGCGTGACAAGCCTTGGTAACCCTAGTTTATCCGAAGATGACGCGGCTATGGCTATTGCTATTTGTGCAAAAGCAGGTGTGAATATTACCACACTTACCTCCACTAATATGAACCTAGGTGATATAAAACGTAGGAGCACAACAAGGGTGAAACAGCTACAGCAAGCAGGCGTGAATGTTTCTATCGCCTCTGGCAATGTACGTGATGCATTCAGACCTTTTGGTAACTGCGATTTGCTAGAAGAAGCACTGCTAACAGCCCAGTGCCATAAATATGACACACAGAGCGATATGAGCAAGGTGATGGCTATGATTACATTTAACCCTGCAAAGAACTTGATGCTACAGGACTATGGAATACTGCCATCCTGTTACGCTGATTTAGTTATATTTGATGCCACTGACGAGCAGGACGCGATTATATCACAAGCCGAGAAAGACTATGTGATATACCATGGAAAGGTTGTGGCAAAGCAAGGCTATCTTGTTTAATATAGAAAGGCTGAATGAAGTTATGTATGATTTGATAATTACAGGTTGCAATTTATTTTATAAAGATGCACCACTAAAGCTAAATATGAGTATTGCTGTAAAAGATGGCAAGATAGCCAAAATTGGCAAAGATATTGATGTAAGTAAAGCTAAAACAGTTATCTCTGCAAGCGAAAAACTGGTAGTCCCTACTTTTATGGATATGCATATGCATATAGACAAAGCTTTCTCCATGAATAACGACCAGACATATAGCTTAATTGCTGCGTGCAACAATTCGGTAGAGCGTGGTATTGAATACTATGATTGGAGCGAGGAGCAGATATTTGACTCCATACTGGAAAATTCATCAAAGGTAGTGGAGATGTGTGTTAAAAACGGAACAACACTGCTAAGAACCAACCTTTTGTTTATGAAAGAATGGGGTACTATAGCACTGGAAGCTATGATGGCGCTGAAAAAGAAATATAAAAATTACTGCACAATACAAAATGCAGTTAATTTCCCAGATATTTATTTTGATGAACTGGTGGCAGCCACAAAAGCTGGCAAAACAGATGTAATTGGTGGGTATCCACACCTTATGCCAAACTACCAGCAAGAAACTGATAAGTGTTTCCGTCTAGGTGTAGAGTACGGACTGCCAATAGACCTACACTGCGATGAATCTGACGTTGTAAATCTGGACTGCTTTGGGTATATCATAAAGAAAACCAAGGAGTATGCATACAATAATTTGGTTACTTGTGGGCATGTAACAGGGCTAAATGCCACTGGAATACCAGAAAGCATGGTGAACAACTATATATATGAGGCTGCTGAAAATGGTGTGAATATAACCTCTCTTACAGCTTGCAATATGTACCTGATGAACATGACAAGGCGTGGGCCCACAAGAGTACCTGAACTACTGGAGAGTGGTGTGAATGTTGCAGTGGCATCCGACAATATACGTGATACTTTTAGGCCATATGGCAACTGTGACTTGCTGGAGGAGGCAAGGCTGACAGCGCAAATCCACAAGATGAGCACAAGCGAAAAGCTGAGGACTTGCATGGAGCTTATTACATATAACACTGCAACTATCGCAAACAAGAAAAACTATGGGCTGGAGGTTGGCTGTGACGCAGACTTTAATATTATTGATGCCAAAACCACGGAGGAAGCTGTCCTTAGTAAATCCAAAAGGCTGTATGTAATAAAAGCAGGTAATGTTATTGCCGAGAAAGGTGTTATCATGCGTGGCTTTATGAGCTGAATTAGTATAGAAAGGGATATGTAATGTACGATTTAATAATAAAAAATGCAAATATTTTTGGTGGTGGGGCATGGCTACAAAAGAGTACGGATATTGCTATAAAAGATGGTAAGAACGCTCTGTGGAAAAAGAACTTGCACCACTCTTTGGCTAATGAATATTTTGATGCCAGAGATATGCTTGTAACGCCAGCACTCATTAACACACATATAAACCTTGATAAATCATACATAAATAGCGAGGTTAATGCTACTGATTTTGCAATGGCACAAAAGGAATATGAGAGCTGTGTTTGTGAAAGATACAAAGACAAAACAGATGAAGAAATTAAAAGTGATATATACGATAGGAGCAAAAAAGCAGTACAGCAGTCTATTGTAAATGGAGTGACAACAATACGTAATTTCTCCGTTGTGGATAATGTGTATAAAACACTGTCATTTGAGAGTGCGCAGGTGCTCAAAGAAGAATTTGCAGAGCGTGTGAAGATACTAAATGGGTTTTATTATGCACAGGAACACAAAGGTCTTTGTGATGAGCTAATTAAAAACCATAGCTTTGATGCTATTGCGAGCGAGATAAATGATGGAGACGACTACAAAGGTATTATTGATAAGCTAATAGAACTCTCACTAGAGCACAGCGTGTCCATTTGCTTTGATTTCAACCAAACTGACAAGCGTGGTTTGCAAGCATTGTTATATCTATGCAATAAAATACACGAAAATTGTTTGCAACACATGGTTACTTGTGCACATCTGCGCTTTCTAAGGTGCAAAGATATCCCACAAAATGAAATTGATACTGCTGTTGCGATAATAGCAAGAGCTAGGTTGAATGTAGAGGTAATGCCATCAACAGATATTAACCTAGGTGCGTGGGAAACAAGAGGTGTAACAGTTGTTAAGACTATGCTAGAACAAGGTGTTGCGCTTTCACTTGCTGTGGATAACATAAGGAATGTTTTTTCTCCATTTGGTACAACCAATATGCTGCGTGAGCTACTGCTACTGGCACAGGCACTGAAAATGTCTACACATCATCATTTTTCCCAATTACTGGAGCTTGTTACATTCTCTGCAGCAGAGGTGCTGTTTGATAGGGAATATGGCATAGAACCAAGGCTTGAGGCAAGCTATGTTGTGTTTAGCAGAGAAAACCCAACACAAGCAATTATCGCACCGTGCGAAGTAGTTTGTCTGATTAATAAAGGCAGTACAATCATTAATGAGAAAGGGTGATAGATATGGCATACGATATTTTACTAAAGAATGTAAATATATATTGTGGTGGTGGCGAGCTACTAGAAAACAAGCATATGGCAATCTCAAACGGCAAGATAGTTGCAATTTCGGATAATATTAGCACGGATATGGCGATAAGATGTATAGACTGCACTGGAAAAATGGTTTCGCCTGGTTTTGTTGATACACATATGCACATAGATTTGTCGTATACATATGATTTTTCGCTGGATGTACCATCACTAATCGGAGGTGCTGGGAAGTTCCGTTCTATGTTTGCGAAAAACACCTGCGATAGTGACGAGGTTATATACCAAGAGGTGGTAGACAGATGTGCGAGAACCATTGATAACTGCCTAATAAACGGAACAACTGCGCTGAAAACAAATGTAACTACATTTGACTTTTGGAAAACGCTGGCAATAGACGCTATAATAGACCTAAAAGAGAGGTATAAAGGGCTTATTGATGTATATAATATCATTGATTTCCACCCACAGGAGCCAAGTGAATATTTCTTTGAAAGCATACAACCATACCAAAAAGAAATGGCAGAAAAAGGTCTGATAGACTATGTTGGTGGCTACCCACACAAGCACCCAAATGGCAAAGAAGTAGTTGATATTATCTTTGATATTGCAAAAGAATATAGCTTGCCAATAGACATTCACTGTGATGAATCAGACGTACCGATGCTTACTTGCTTTGAGTATGTTTTGGACAAAATAATAGCAACTAATATGCAAGGCAAAGTTTCTTTTGGGCATGTTACGGCGTTGTCAGCAAGTATGCTAGACGAAAAAACAGCACAAAGGCTGATAAAAAAAGCAGTACTTGCACAGGCGAATATAACAAGCTTAACATCATGCAATATGTACCTAATGAATGACAGCAGGCGTGGTCCCACACGTGTGCGCGAGCTACAGGAGGCAGGTGTTAATGTAGCTGTTGCCTCGGACGATATACACGAAATTTTACGACCATACGGCAACTGTGATTTGCTAGAGGAAGCACTGTTAACAGCACAGGTGCACAAGATGGGTACAACAAAGCTAATGCGTCAAGCGTTTGATATGATTACATATAATGCTGCTAAAAATGCACTAATTAGTGGTTATGGCACACAGGTGGGGTGCGTGGCAGACCTTGTGATTATAGATGCAAAATCCCCAGAAGATGCGATGATAAACTTGAGTAGCAGGGACTTTGTAATCAAGAATGGCAAAATTGTTGTAGAAAAAGGAATTTGCAGCTGTTTTATGGCTGGGGCTTAGTTTTGCTTAAATTATTATTTTAATTTAGTGTTTTTTTTGTTATGTGAAAATGATGCTTTAGGCTATATAGATTATTGCAACAAAAATAATATAAGCAAAAAGCAACTATTTTCCCTGTATATAAATATTATTCCAACAAATAATATCAATAAATACCAAATTAAACGGAGGTTTTATCGATATGAAAGCTACAGGCATTGTAAGAAGAATAGACGACCTAGGTCGTGTTGTTATACCAAAAGAAATCCGCAGAACTATGCGTATCCGTGAGGGCGACCCGTCACAGATTACATTGACACAGTGGGAGCGATACTGCTTTGCAATGCTGAATTTGGAGAAGCGAGTGGGGCTACACTCTACATAATGCCTAAAGGTGTATGATGAACCGTAGGTATTAGCGAAGGTGAAAATAGGTGGGATATGGCTTTATAGGCTGTATCCCACCTTTTTTGTCGCTTTAGCAATAAAAAAAACCGTCTATTCCGAGGTTTTTTTATTATTGTTATCGTTTGTGAAACTTTGCTTAGTTAGCAAATCTCTCATATGCATTGATTGATATTTTTTTGGGGTCACACCATACTTTTTCTTGAATATCTTAATAAAATAGTGCGGTGTATTATAGCCCAGTTTTGCAGTTATCTCATTTACAGATAGCTTATTCTCTATAAGCAAAGACTCGGCATACTCTAGCTTTTTATTCTTGATATAGTCTATAAAATTTACGTTTGTCATAGATTTAAAAGCCTTACTAAAAGTGCTGCTGTGCATATTCAGCGCAGATGCTACATATTCCAGAGTGATATCTTCAAACGAGGTGTCGTTTATCAGCCTGATAACATGGTGCTCCAGTGTTTCGTTCTCGGATATCTTTTGGTAATGGTTAATAATTGCAGGGAAGATACTATTCTGTAGCATATTTGAGAGCTTATAAACATTATCACCAAGCGTCAGTATACTGAGATTGTTGACCTCTGCTATGGGGCTGATAGAGCTACTGTTTACTGTAAGTTTTATACACATAATTAGGTCTATTACAGATTTTTGGATATATAGAATATCATACTCAAAAGAGATGAGCGACTCTATGTAATCTATCGAACGAGAAGCGACAAGCTCAATATTTTTTGACTTAAAAGCGTGCTTTATATCCTCTAGTTGGTCGGTGTGCATTGGCATATTATCATGCGGTACACTAGCAAAATAAGAATGTGTGAGATAGGTGTTATCTAGCATAATATAGCTGTAATTAGAAATAAGCATTGCTTCTTGCATGGATAAGCTGATATTTTGCTCATGCAGGTCGTACACATCACCTATAAACATATTATAATGAAAATCCTCATAGTTGTTAAATAAAGCACATAGCTGGCTTATTATATCTTGAATATCACAGGAGAGATTAACGATTATCTTTATTTGTTTTTGCTCATAGCTGTATAGGGGGTGCAGTATACAGTCACCCGATATCTGTCGTATAGATGCTAGCTGTTGTTTCATATCATCTTCGCTCGGTGTCTCTCGTAATATCTTGATAATAACTACAGCAACTCGTTCGTATAAAAAACATAGTTCAGAGTGATTATAGTTTTTTTCCAGCCATTCTTTTGAAAAATTTCCGTTTAATAGTACTTCTATCATTCTATCGCTTATTAGTGATTTATTATAGCTCATGCTATCACGCATATCTTTTGCGTTTTTTACTACAGAGCTAAGCACAGAGTAATCATCGTCTACATTAGGCTGTGCATATGTAGATTTTGCAGTAGAGATTATGTTTGCGAGTGGGCTGTGTGCTTTTTTAAGCATAAAATAGCTAAGAATAGAAAAAACGGCAAGCAGGGATACGTTTAGCAGAACAATCATCAATATAAGATTTGGCAGAGAGTCTTCGTTCGCTACCGTATCGATAGATATAATGTAGTAAATGTCAGCGTGTTCCGACTTGACTATCATCTGGGTAGGTGAAAGCTCCACAGGCATAGTGCTGTTTATGCTTCCTTGAGTATCTATAATATAAGCACTCACTATATCTTGTGGGTAAGCAAGTGTATTATCCATTGAGTACAGCACAGTGCTATCACTATGTAGTATAGCAAGGCTGGTGTCCTGTGACAATCTCTGGGCGATATCATTGATGCTTATACCCATACATACTGCACTTTTATGGCTATTGTCAAAATTTATATATGGTAGTGCGGTGTAGTGCTCTAGCATATGTGTGTGACTGTTATATGCCCAGCGTTGCTTTTGGTTGTTATTAAAAAAGTCTATCAAAGGCACAAAAGCATCTTCTATATTATTGTCCTTAATGTAAGAAATCTCGCCATTACTAAAAAATACCTCAGCATCTGGCATATATAGGTCTATTTTTTTTACACTGTTGTAGTTTGTAAGTATGTCGTTAGAAAAGTCGGAAATATCAATGATATCAACTATAGAAACACTGCTACTCGTAGCCAATGCACCCAGAGATTTATCATTATTAAAAGTAGCACTAAAATAGTCGTTTAGCACATCGTAATATGTCAAAATAATTTGGTTATCTATAATACTGCGTGATTGCACTGCGTTATGATAAGCTATGGAGGATAAATTTTCACGATAATCATTGTTGATATAGACCAAGCTAATCACTTGATAAATAATAACAAGGGCTGTTAGTATTAAAAAATTGACAGCAACGATTGTAAAAAAAATCTTGCTTTTCACAATGGACAAGCTATGCTTAAATAAATTTTGCATTAATAGAACCCCCATAAGCCCATAGATATTGTAAGTCTATAATCTTGTAGTTATCACAGTTAGAGATAGCTTAACAGGCGTAATTATATCACAAAACATATACGAAAACAACAATTTTTAGCTGAAAATTACAAAAAACACCCCTAAAAAACATTTTTTTGGTATATTTACAAATAAATTGTATCGCAAAATCAAGTTTTCTAGTACTTACCAAAAAAGTTGTATTGCACTTTTTGACATAACTTGATAGCATTAATGCATAACAAGCAAGGAGGTAACCGCTTTGAAAAACTCATCACCACTAGCAAACAGATTTAAAGAAAATGTAAGGCTATATGTGAAATACAAATGGCTATTCTTTATGCTCTTACCTGTGATACTCTACTACGTGGTTTTTAAATATGCACCTATGTATGGTATTATAATTTCTTTCCAAAACTATTACCCACTAAAAGGTATATCTGGCAGTGAGTGGGTGGGGCTGGAGCACTTCCATGATTTGTTCACCAGCTCTAATTTTTTAAGAGCGCTAAAAAATACACTTGTCATTAGCTCGTATAAGCTGATTTTTGGTTTCCCTGCCCCCATAATACTTGCTATTATGATAAACGAGGTTAAGCACCCCAGATTTAAAAAGACAGTGCAGTCTTTGTCATATCTACCACACTTTATCTCTTGGATAGTGCTTGCAGGTATAGTTACTGAGTTCTTGTCACCATCGCGTGGCGCTATAGGTATAGCACTACAGTTTTTTGGGATAGACCCACCTTTTTTCATTGCAGACCCACAATATTTCAGGAGCGTTCTTGTAATATCCGATATATGGAAGAGCGTGGGCTGGTCGTCTATAGTTTACTTAGCAGCTGTAACGAACATAGACCCACAGCTATACGAGGCAGCAGAAATAGATGGTGCAAACCGCCTAGAGCAAATATGGCATATCACTGTACCTAGTTTAATCCCTGTTATTACTATAATGTTTATATTCGCAACTGGCAAAATAATAAATGATGACTTCGACCAAATATTTAACCTATTAAACGCAAAGGTTATGGAAGTGGGCGATGTAATATCTACTTATACATACCGTGAAGGTCTAGAGCGAATGAACTATAGCTACTCCACTGCTGTTGGTTTGTTTAAAAACGTAATTTCATTCACGTTAATAGTGGTAACAAACTGGTTTGCACGAAAAACAGGTGAATATGCTATATGGTAATCTTTTAATATTATGCCGAACCATAATACGGCGGAATGGAGCTTTGCTATTATGAAAAAAAGAAAATCAAGCCTTGATATAATAGTTGATGCTGTGATATATACCACGCTTATCTTCACATGTGTGATAATGGTACTACCCTTTATGCAGGTAATAACTATATCACTAAGCCCAGCAGAAGAAGTAGCGAAATATGGTTTTCACTTCATCCCAAACTTTAGCAAACTAGACTTTACAGGCTACCAGCGTGTGTTCGATTATGACTTGATTTGGTCTGGATACAGAAACACAATACTACGAGTACTAATAGGATCATCGCTATCTGTTATTCTATCCATACTTGGTGCATACCCACTATCAAAAAGGTACCTGCCACACCGTGGTTTCTGGACAGGGTTTGTAGTTTTTACAATGTATTTCTCTGGCGGACTAATCCCAAACTACTTGCTTGTAAAAAATCTGGGACTACTAGACACCATGGGTGCACTAATACTACCAGGACTTATCAATACATTTAATATGATAGTAGCGCGTAATTTCTTTATGTCACTACCAGAGAGCCTAGAAGAGTCTGCGAGAATAGACGGCGCAAACGAAATTGTAGTGCTTTTTAAAATTGTACTACCTGTGTCACTGCCTATTGTTGCAACTATATCACTGTGGTATGTGGTAAGTGACTGGAACGCTTGGTTTGACTGTATGATCTACATTATGGACCAAACAAAGTTCACACTGCAATATGTACTAAGACAGATTATACTAGAGGGCAGAGTGCAGGACCTAGAGGACGACTTGACTATGCAGGTAACTACCGAAACGATGAAAATGGCAGCGCTTGTTGTGTCTACACTACCTATTGTTTGTGCATACCCATTTATACAAAAATATTTTGTAAAGGGAACAATGGTAGGTTCTCTAAAAGGCTAAAATATTCGGTTGTTTTAAAGGACATTGATTTGTTCTTTAATAATAAATATAGGCAAGCACAGAGCATTAGGTTTACTAAACTACACTGCAATATATAGCTTGTATGATAAGCTAAAGGTATATATGATAGTTGTAAAATTAAACTTTGCGTTTTGTGCCTTGCTAGTAAATAAAAAAGGAGTATTGATTATGAATAAGAAAAGAGTTATTTCACTATTGCTATCTTCTGTAATGATAGCATCTTTGGCAGCATGTGGTACACCGGCAGAAACCTCACAGCCAAGTGCGAGTTCAGGCAATACCACATCTAGTACAAGTGCTGACAACACAGCAGAGCCACAGGAGCCTGTAAAGCTAGAGTGGCTAGCGTACCAAACAAATGCACAACCAGACCCAGATGCAGAGATAATAAAAATGGTAGAAGAAAAATTCAATGTTGAGTTTGAGTTCTGGCATGTTGATGACCAAAACTGGGATGATTCACTGAACGTAAAACTAGCAGGTGGCTCTATGCCAGATGTCCTGCGTCTAAAAAATCCTAATTCATTGGGCAACTATGTAGAACAGGGTATAGTGTCAGAACTACCAAAATCCGTTATAGAAGAAAAAGCACCACAGTACTACAAAATGATAGCGGACCTAGATGTTGATAATAATGCGTGGGACAAAGTTACATACGAAGGCAAAAACTATGGCTTTGTAGGTATGACAAAAGATGGAGAGTACGCACCGGTAGTGGGCTATCGTCAAGACTGGATGGAAAATGTAGGTATCGAAAAAGTACCAACTACGCTTGATGAATTTGAAGAGCTAGTATATGCGTTTAGCCACGACGACCCAGATGGAAATGGACAAAAAGACACTTATGGTATATCTGATAGAGGTATAAGAGCTGTATTTGGTGCTTTTGGTGTGCCAGTTGCCATGGAAAACACAAATATGCAGGTAGTAATAAATGATGAAGGCCTGCCTGTATACGCACAAGTGCAACCAGAGGCAAAAGAGGCTTTGGCATTGCTACAAAAATGGTATGCAGATGGTGTTATTGACCCAGAATATATAACAGGTGAGAACACAGGTGGATACTGGGCAGACTCACATGCATTTATCAATGGTAGAGTTGGTACAACAACAGGCTTTTTCTATCATCTAAGCCCACCTTTCTATGAGGGTGAATCAGGCGGAACAAACTACAAGCAATTAGTAGCTATAAACCCAGATGCAGAAGTCGTGAGCGCATTGCCACCAGTTGGCGCAAATGGGGATTCTGGTATGGCAACAACTGGTAGTTTCCGTGAGCCAATAGTGCTAACAAGCCAGTGTATGGAAGACGAGCGCAAAGTAGATACTGTAATGGATATGTTAGAGACTCTATACACAGACATGGAATATGCTACTCTAGTTAGATATGGTATAGAGGGTGTAAACTATGAGATTAATGATATGGGTGAGATGAAGAGCATCTCTATAGAGGGCGTAGGAAATGTAAAAGAACTTGGACTGATGATGTTTAACTTCCTATGCGTTCCACCAGAGCTACAAGCAAGCTTGCAACCTGCTAAGTATCAATATGCAGATGAAGTAGCTGCTGGTCCTTTCTACACAGAGATTTTTGTACCAAGTACAGATGTGATAAGCAAGAATAACAACGACCTAGTATCGCTTGTAGAAGAATCATATGCAAAAATAATAACAGGCGAAGAAAGCATTGATTATTTTGATACATTTGTTGAAGAGTGGAACGACATTGGTGGCGCAGAATCCACTGCATCTATGCAAGAGTCCTATGCTTCACTAAATAAATAATAAGTTGAATCCCCTTGTAGGATACGAATATTCTTGTTCATATCTCAAGGGGAATTCTTTTTTAATATCAAGAATTCATTAGGTCTTAGGCTAATCTTGATTTTGTGTTATAAATTAATAATTGATTTAAGTTAAATGTATTGGTCGTGGTATATTTTTAGATTTGAAAAAAAGATTGCATGAACGGTAACTTCTTTAAGTAAATCTGATGAACTTAATAATGTGTAAATAAAGGCATCTGCTTAAAAGAAGTGGGTGTCTTTTGATTATCTTTTATGACGAACAAAAATTATTCTTGTAAAGCACGAAAATTAATGCTTGACAAATAGTTTCAGGTGTGATACAATGAAAACACGACAAACATTACAAACAAAAGTTAAGCATGCAAATATAAAAGGAGTGATAACCATGAGTTATAAATACACAATACAGTTAGAACTTGCAAACGAAAAAGAGCGAGAAAAATTTGATTTGATGACAATAGAACATCATATCAAGAGCGCAATGGACGATTATGACAAAATGGAAACTGTCAGAAATAAAAAAACATTATCATATAGATTAACCCCTAAAATTCTTGAAATAGATATACATTCACCAGTAGAACTTGTTGTTCCTAGCAAATCTATCGCAAAATTTACTCGTATTTTACTAAAATATTCCGAGGCGCTAAGTGCGATTGTATATCATGGTAGAGTGTTCCAATCAGTTCAGACAAAATTTGTGCCTAATGATATAGATAAAATATCCAACACTAAAACTCTGCAAAGATTAGTTGAGATTTTTTATCCAGAAGGTGAGCTAAACACAAGCCAAAACAATGAGTTGTTAATTTTGCAAAGGGAAATTAAGAAGTTAGTATTTAAAATCGGAGATTAGAAGGAGGACTTAAATGTACATAAAAGTAATACGAGGCATTGGGCAAATAGGTGGTAATATCATAGAAGTCGGAACGGAAAGCACAAAAATTATTCTTGATTGTGGCAAAGAACTCGCACCAATTTTGGATAAAACTTTTGTTGACACAATGAATATCGGTGGTCTTATGCATGGCGAAAAAGCTTATGATGCTGTTTTTATTAGTCATTATCACGGCGACCATATTGGCTTAGTCGATAAGATTTTACCCACCATTCCTGTATACGCAAGTTTAGACACCATAAACCAGGTCGAAAAAATAGCTATGCTTACTGGTAAAGATAGTCGCAAAATCACTCCTATTTCTAAAAAAATCACTGTTGGTGATATCAGCGTCACACCTTTTCCTGTAAAACATTCTGCAACAGGTGCGTATATGTATCTTGTCGAGGGTGATGGCAAACGTGTGTTATATTCTGGCGACTTTTCTGCTGCAAACATTGCTGAAAAAGACATTGATGTTTTGCTTTGTGAGGGTACAAATATAGGGTTTACCACTAAAACTAAAATCACTGAAGATGATGTTACAAAAGAGGTGAAAAAAGTCTTAGAAACCGCTGAACTCCCGACTTTTTTAATTACATCAACTGCAAATTATGATAGAATTAAAAATCTAACTCGCCTTTGTATGGGTATGAATAGACCTTTTGTGTCAGAGCTTGCCTCGTATGTTTTAATTCGCAGCGTCGAAAGCGATATGCAAAGGCAAATGCGACCAATGAAGTTCTATATGCATAATTATATAGATAGTGAGCATAAATTCTCTACGCACCTTGACAATTTCAAACAGTATTACATTAAAAAAGAAGAGCTACCCAGCTCGAAAGCACTTATTCTGGTGCGAAAAAATGAACTACAAATACCACTATTAAAAGATGGTAAGCCTATAAAAGGACAATATGCGATTGCTAATATGATTAAGGATTTATCCGAAAAAGGAAAAGTCAAAATTATTTATTCAACATGGACAGGGTACAAAGAAGAACCTAAATTCGGAGGTGCACTCAAAAAATTTGTAGATGAATATGGTGCGGAAATTATTGACATTCATGCAAGTGGGCATATTTTCAAGGAAGAACTGATTGAATTTATTAAAAAGCTTGCACCAAAAACAATAATTCCAATACACACAGAAAACGAAGAAGTATTCGGCGAAGAATTTAAAAACGTAGTTAATTTGACAAATGATGAAAGGTATGAGGTGTAATTATGGTGAAACTGAGAGATGCTGCAGTTGTTAATGCAAAATTGTTAAGCAAAAGCTATATAAAAGATTTTCTAAATAACATAGAGAAAGATGATGAATTATTGTATTTCTTTAGACAGGACTATATATCTGTATATTATAAAGGTTATAATATGTTGTCCATCAATCCCCGAAGCATAGCAGTTAGTGATTACATAAAAAATCCTTTAAAAGTTGTCACTGGAAGTATTGCAGAAAGGTTCTCCACACATTTAAAACAAATTCCTATCTATAAAGCAGAATTGGATAACTCGGCTTTAATAAATGGAAAAAAATCAAATGAAAGGAATATTCAACACGAAATAGCTAAAAGGTTTAGCAAAAATATATGTGATGGATTCATTGTTATTGATTTTGAGTTTATGGTTGTTTTGCCGAATAAAAAAAGAGCAAAACCTGATTTAGTTGTTGTTGAAATGGTTGATGGAAAAGCAAAAAATTTCTATATAGTTGAATATAAAATGAATCCTGGTGCATGCAGCGGGACTAGTGGGCTTAAAAGCCATATCAATGATTTTCAAAAAATTATTGATAGTGATATGATAACTACTATAAAAAATAGTATAGTCGATTTATGTGAATTAAAACAAATCGAACTCTCGGAAGAAATTGATGTGAAATTTGCATTACTTTTTACTGACATGGAGTCTAATCAATTTAAAGGCTACTTTGATGACAAAGATTACAATTTATATGTGTGGATAAAAGATAATGATTTTAATGATTTTGGAACACCAAAATTACTTGTAAAAGGAAGTATGGAATAATGTATACAAAATCTGAAAATCAAGCTTTATACTCAGCAACAATCGGCTTCATAATCGGCGATGCACTCGGTGTGCCTGTTGAGTTCCAAACTCGAGATGAATTTTCGCAAAACCCTGTTACAGATATGCGTGAATTTGGCACGCACAATCAGCCGAAAGGCAGTTGGTCAGATGATACCTCTATGATGCTTTGCACGATGGAGGTATTATCACTTTCACAGCACTTTGACAATTTAATTTTTGGTAAATTAATGGATAGCTTTCTTGCGTGGCGTGATGA
>CAYJFF010000055.1:0-21237 GCA_964369345.1 uncultured Oscillospiraceae bacterium | reverse complement strand
AGGTTTTTCATCACAAACCACCCTCCTGCTCTCTTTTATCCACAGGCACAAAACCTTGATAATACTCTATAGGTACCATTTTCAGCCTGCCACTCTCTGGGTAGACAATACCAATAAACAGTGTGTCATCTTTTGGTGACATACAGTGCGTGGTTAATATGCGTATAACCTTTTGGTTCTGCTGGTTGTTTTTTAGCACTATATCCATGGGGTAGCCATTGCTGTCCGTTATAACCATATAAAATATCTGCTGTATATTATCATAGCCATAGTCCTTCACAGTGCTGGACATTACCATAGCCACTTTGTCGTTTTCGCACTGTTCTTCCATGGTTATCAGCGTGCGAAAATCATACGTTATAACATCGGACGTTATAGGCAAGTCACCTTTTAGTTTATCGCCTATACTACCGCTTATCTGGTTGGAAGAAGATATGCGCCTATCTGCACTGGTCTTGGGGTTAGTCAGTGTAAATCTATGCTCCATAAATGTGTTTATAGGCATATTAAAGCTCCACATCAGGTTAGCCCCAGCAAATGAGGAACGCTTGCTTTTGTCATAGAAAGTGGGGCGCAGGTCGGAGTAACTATAGACCTTGCAACTCTCTTCGTCAAGGAAATAATAGGCATTGCCAGCGTAGCCACTCATGGTTTCTATGTATCTATCCCCAAGTGGGATAAAGCTCATAGCTTTCATGTCTATATATTCATCACGGAAAGTACCCATAAGCTCTGCTAGTTTGTCCATATCTTTTTCCACAGCGATTTTCTCTGCAAGCTCAAAGGTATACGATAGTTTTTTTAGTAGCATACTCTCGCTAAAATGCACATCACGCAGAAAGTAGCTCTCTAGCATTGCAGATATTTCACGGAACAGGTTCTCGTGCCTTGCAAGGCCTACATTGTGGCTACTTAGCGAAAGTTTTTCGCAGTGCTCAACAATGGAGTGTGATATGCGTGATAGCCCCACAGTCATAATATGGCAGATTTCCTCCTGTATACGCTGTGCGAAATGCGACACGGCATCTATATCTATCTGCGCTTGCTTGGGGTCGTCCTCTTTTTTTAGTTCTAGCACGCCTTTGTACGCCTTGTAGTATAGTATAGCCACTGCCTTGTGCTTGCAGATATCGCTACTCTTACAGCTACACACACTGTCCGTTATAGGTGTCAGCAGTCTTACCTTGTTACCGTCGGCAAGCTCCACAGATATAAAATTCCCCTCGTCTATCTGGGGTAGCCTGCCATGTGCAACATCTGCGTACAGGCTCTTTGTGGCTGTTGCGCCCAGTAGCTTTAGCAGTGGTGCATCGTCCATTGCCAGTATTTCTTCTATATTAGTCACCACCACAGGCTGTGTGCTATCCGTGCTACTATCCTCGCTATTTTGGTTAATATATAGCACAGCAGTTATAATATGCTTGCATATACTGCGTGAGGGACAGGTGCAAGTGCTATCACCCAAACTCTCTTTTAGAGTGACGGTAACATCATCAAACATAGCTGTTACACTGTCCTCGCCTTGCTCGATAGCGGGAGTAAGCCCCTCTAGGTCTTTATAGGCGCGCTTTACTATACCTTTGTTTGTGAGTGCTGTTAAATACTCATCATCAAATTTTTTAAAGTTAATACCACTCACCCCTATCTTATTATATTGCCGATAAAATCGCTAAGCTTGCTAGGTGTCATGGCGCCCACCCAGCCACCAAGTTTTACTATATTCTTTGCTATGCTACGATCATATATTGGCTCACACTCATCATCCAGTGCTGTTAGAGCTATAAACTTAGTACCACTATCTACTTGGTTTTTTATAACTGTGTACATTCTTCTGGGGTCGCCACCCTCGTACAAGTCCGACACTAGCACCATGATAGTCTTGTCTGGGTTCTCCACAAGAGATGCAGAGTATTCCAGTGCCTTGCCTATGTCCGTGCCACCACCAAGCTGTACTTTCATCAGTGTTTCTACTGGGTCGTCTACATATCCGCTAAGGTCCACCACCTGTGTATCAAATATCACAAGCTTAACGTCCAGCGTGGGTAGCTTTGCGAATATACCAGCCATAATGGCGCTGTGTATTACAGAGTCCATCATAGAGCCACTCTCGTCCACCACTATAACCACTCTATAGCTATTGTGTCGCTTGATATTGCTGTTAAAATGCACCCTGTCTATCACCAGTTTTTTGCGCGTGGGGTCATAGTTTTTCAGGTTCTGCCTTATAGTACGCTTGATATCAAAATTGCGGTATATACGCACATTGCTACGGACATTGCGGTTTACTTTGCCCAGTGTGGATTTTCGCACTTCTTGCTCTAGTTTCTTGCTTATTTCCTCCACCACTTGCTTTACTATCTTGTTTGCAATCTCTACCACTTCTTTGTTCATCATATGCTTGAATGATAGAATATTTTTTAGTAGCTGCCGGTTTGGCTCCATTCTTTCCAGCGTCTTTTTGTCGCATAGTAGCTCTTTTAGGTCAAACTCCTCTATTGCGTGTCGCTCTATCTTTTCTATAGCCTCTTTTGGGAACAGCTTGCGCACTTTGTTTATCCAAGTAACAGCATTTAGCCTGCTATTACCATCGCCACCTCTGCGGTCGCCATTTCCGTCCTTGCTACGAGAATACAGGTAGTCCAATGTGTTTTCTAGGTCGTAGTAGGAGTTTTGGTCAAAGCTAAGATTGTTCTTGGCGTTCTTGCCCAAAATCAGCCTCCACCTGTTTATATCGGATTGATTATCCATTACTCCACCTCCCTTAGCTTATCTGATAGATATTCGTTTAGCGCACTGCCATATAGCAGTAGCTCCTCCGATATTCCATCTGTATCCAGCAAATGTTCATCAAGAGATAGCATTTTCGCAACAGCCTTGGATATTCTATCCACCTCCGAGGGGGTAAAGTAGCTAAATGTAAGCCTGAAATCTGGTAGCATTGCAATGAAATTTTCGCTGGATAGCGAGGACACCAAGCTACCTATGCAGTGCAGAAATTCGTCCCCTACAAATATAATATCTCTTGCAGTGTAGAACACACCGGAGAGGTATTTTGCGCCCTGTATTGCTTTGTCAATATTTATCAAGTAGCTATTAAAGCCATGTGTGATAATGTTTGTATCCACACTGCCCATAGCGTATAGTATGCCCTGCACAGCACCCAAAAGCGTGGGGTTTACAGGGTTTGAGTATGCTATATCCGTGAAAGTTTCCAGAATGTCATCTTTGTAGTGCGAGAACTCATCTTTGGAGGCTATGTCAAACAATAGCTTTATAGTCTTTATTGCCTCCTGCTCGTTATCTTCCCCACAGTTCTTTACATACTCCAGTGTGGACAGCGTCTTGTGAAAGCACATATCTATTAGGTTTATGTAGTCTATATTATCTGTTTCTCCATAAAACTCACGCAGTCTATACAGGTGCACAAGGTGGTACAGCGCATTACCGCAGGAGAAATAGTCGTCGTCAGACACTATAGTATCTGTAGTTTTTTGTTTTAGTAGCTCTAGCTTGTCGCTAACACCCATTAGGAAACAGTCTATGAGTAGCTGTGCGCACTGCTGTGCAGAGGTTGTCTGCTTGATTTTGTCTGCTAATAGGTGGTATGCAGCAGCACCTACAGTTGCTCCATGTACAGAGTGTTCTATCAGCCTTGTAAGCACCATGGGGGCTAGCCTGTACTCCCATGTTTCTCTTATAATATTCTTGTCTTTGTCGTCCTTTAGGTTGCTACCACGTTTTTGCTGGCAAAAGTCGCACTCTAGAAAGCTAAGTGTGTGTAAAAACCTGCTTATCTCGCGGTGTGTAGCTTTTGCAAATACGCTTAGCACTAGCTCTTTTCTTGTGGTGTTATCAATCTTTAGTCTGTGCCTTTTTGCTCTCTCCATAAAATCTTTTACTATGGGTGGTGTGGGTGCAGTGCTGGGTATATCGCCTATGGCATTTCCTGTGAAATACCCAGATAAAATATCCAGTGGTAGCTCCGTTGCTGGGTTAAGCTCACCTTTTATGTACGAGGACAATATGCCGTCACGGCACTCGTACTTGCCACACTGCTCTTTGTTGCGTAGCAATGCCAGCCCCTTTGCTACATTATATGCAGAGGCTTCGTCCGTCATGGTTATTAGCACTTTTTTCTTTTTGCTTGCTTTTGCTGTTTCCAGAATAAGCTTTAGCACTGTATCCTCGTATGGTGTTTGCGCACCACTCTTTATGCTGTCCCACACTAGCTGATAAAAACCAGGGGAAACCATGCCACTAGCATAGCCATTCATGGCGTCTGCCTCCTCCATGGAGTAGGGCATTAGATAGATACTTTCATCATCTAGCTTGGTTTTGTTATACGCTAGCTTTTTGCCACTATCTGCGTGCATAAGCCCATATGTATGGAAACCACCAGTAACCACAAGCACCCTGTCATAGCTATCTTTTGCAATATCTATCTGCTCACGCATAAACTGCTCACGGATAATGGTGCTATCTGCCAGTAGCTCCTCGTGTGTAGAGCCTTTTCGCAGTGCATAGGTATATGAATTGAACTGTGTTACAAAGTCGCTAGGTGATAGGCTAAGCCCGTTAATCTCAAAATGAGCCTCCCAAAAGCTATCAAAAGAGGAAAAGCCAGTAGCCTCGCAGAGAGCTCTTGCTATTTTGGTACTGGATATCAGGTAGTCGTCGCTGTAGTTGTTTTTGTCCAGACGTTTGCGCACACCTGTGTCCTTATCCGTGCTCAGTAGTCGCTTGCCAAAGGGCAGGTCTATAAATTTTACATCTATTTTATTATCCACAGCAGTTTTTATTGCTACCTGCTCTGGGGAGTACTCTAGCATGGGGTAGTAACAGCTATAGCTATGTGTTTCGTCGTCATCATCTGGGTTAAGCGCCTTTTTGCTGTCCTTGTAAGAGTAATACAGCGCTAGTGGAAAGCTTGCTTCCTCGCTTGCTAGGTGCTCTATAATATGGTTAGCGTTCTCGGGACCCTCTATCAATATACACTGTGGGGAATACTCGCTAATAACACGCATTAGTTGCACGGAGCACACTGGGCTGTGATGACGTATGGGGAAGTATAGTAGCTGGCTGTTGTAGTCAAAGGGCATTATTTTATGAATTTCTTCTTTTGAAACAGCTTTGTCCATATGTTATCTTCATTAGCTCCTCTATTTTTTACTATGGTGTTAAAGTAGTTTTTTAGGCACACTAGGTCGTCTGTATTTTCTTTTGCAGCAGCGCTAGAAAGGTTTGACACTAGCTCATCAAGGTTTATATTACCGTCCTCGTAATAATATGCAGATATCATAGTTTGGTAGTACACAGAAACAGCCTCCGCAGTGCTCATAACGTTGGAGGGGACATTTACTTTTTCTCCAGTTACTGCTATGCCTGTGCGTAGCTCGTGGTATATAGTAGCTATTAGCTCTGCTATATCCTCTCTTGGTGACATTTCTATCATATTTTCTGCTGCTAGCTCTGCCACTTGTGACATAATAATCTCTGTTTCTAGCTTGATATTATTGATAGGGTTTACGGTCTCGAAATTAAAGCGACGTTTAAGCGCACTACTCATCTCGTTTACACCCTTATCCCTTGTGTTTGCTGTTGCGATGATATTAAAGCCTGCATTTGCAAACAAGATATTGTCCTCGTTAAGCTCTGGGATATTAAGCACCTTGTCTGATAGCACACTGATAAGGCTGTCCTGTATCTCTGCTGGGGTACGTGTTATCTCCTCGAACCTTGTTATAATACCTTTGCTCATACCTATATACAATGGCGCTGGCACCAGTGTTTCTTTTATAGGGCCTTTTTCTAGCAGCAATGCATAGTTAAAGCTATATTTTATCATATCCTCTGTAGTACCAGCAGAGCCCTGTATGGTGTTTGTGCTTGTACCACTAATAGCCGCAGATAGCATCTCTGACAGCATAGTTTTTGCAGTACCAGGCTCGCCCACTAGCATAAGGCCACGGTTGGTAGCAAGTGTAACTATACAGCGCTCCACCAATGTGTCGTTACCAAAATATTTCTTGTTTATAACAACATTCTCGCCATTATGGCTTATAGGCTTGCTACTACCAAGTATAAATGTGCGCACAGCCTTGGGCGATAGTTTCCAGTTTAGTGGCTTTACACCACTATCATTTGCTACTAGTGCATCTAGCTGTTTTTTGTACTTCATTTCTACAGTTTGCTTGATATATTCCATTTAATGCTCCATTCTGCCGTTTGTTTCGGCACCAAACTTTTATATAGGCTATTGCCCATGTCTATATCGGTGTATCCACCTAATAAACGCTGTTTTAATTTTACTATATTGGTCTGACAAAAACAATAGTTTTTTTGTAAACAACACTAACAGCACAAAGAACTTAAGCCTATTACAAAATTAATTGCAATAGGCCTAAGTCCTGGTTATTTTATCAAATTGTTGAAAATGATGATTTAACATTGCTCTCAGTGGTGTCGTCACATAAGCAACCAATGGAATATCAACATTATAGCATAAACAATATGTAAAATCTCATAAAGTGTCAGCATTGACACGCAGTAATACATTTTTGTGTATATTGTTACAATTTAGTGAATGTATACCCCTCGTCTCTTAGCCATTCTATTGCATACTCACTGCTAGATAGCTTTGAGCGCAGACGTTTTATAGTGCTTTTGAGTGCATTGTTATCTGCCAAAAATGGCATTTGCCACACTTTTTCGTAGATATAATTGGCTGTTACAGTTTTGCCCATATTCTGCATAAATATAAGCAGTACAGCAAATTCTTTTTGTGTTAGCAAGATATTTACACCGTCTATGGTGGCAACACTAGCGACAAGGTCAAGCTCTAGCGCACCCCTGCTTATAATCTCTGGTAACTGTGCACAGCGTCGCAAAAGTGCCTGTGTGCGTGCTAGTAGTACTGGGAAATCATATGGTTTGGCGAGGTAGTCGTCCGCCCCCACGGAGAGACCGTTTATCATATCTGCCTGTGTTCCCAACCCTGTGAGTACCAGTATTGGTATATTTCTATATTCGCTCTGCTTCATATCTTTTATAAACTCTAAGCCATTGCCATCTGGTAGCATGAGGTCTAGTATTATTATGTCTGGTTTGTGTTCTGCTAGGTGCTCAGATGCTTTTTTTAGTGTGGTTGCAGTTTCTACTGTGTAGCCCTCCCACATAAACATTCGCATATTGCCAGCTAGTATTTTTTCGTTGTCTTCTACCATCAATATATTTGCAGTTTCTGTACTCATGCTTGTCATATAAATGCTCCCTTCCACCGCTTCACGTCGGCACAAAACTTAATGAAAGAGTACTCTTAACCACGTGAAGCATAAGGGTGATTAAGAGGTCGGGAAGCCCCGACAGGCTTCTGCACATATTGCGGCTAAGCGAGCTTTACGAGCGCAGTCCGCTGTGCATGATTTTAGTTTGAATAGCACGTAGTTTGAAATTTTTATAACTTTTCTTTCAAATTACCACCTTTTCCTCCTGTCCCTGATAAATGGGTAGTGCAAAAAATATTGTTGTACTTGTACCAAATACGCTGTTCGCCCATATGCTACCACCGTGCGACTCTATTATTGTTTTGCAAAGATACAGCCCATACCCTGTGCCACCCTGTGTGACGCCACGGTCAAAAACACTGGGTAACAAATCTGGCGGGATACCGCAACCATTATCACTTATCTTTACAGTGACCTGTCCATCAGCCATTGCGGCAGATATGGTAACAATGTCATTTTTTGTATGCTTATTAGCATTCTGTATTATGTTCATTATAACCTGTGATATCAGGTCTGGGTTACAGTATACTAGCAAATTATCATTTGTATCTAGGTTTATCTTGTTGTTGTTTTGGTCTAGCACCAGTTGCAACATATCTGCAACACTAAATATCAGGTTTGCAAGGTCTATTTTTTCACGCTCATTATTGCCGACTATGGAGTTAATGCTAAGCATACCACCCACCAGCCTACTCAGTCGCATAATTTCGTTCTGTGCATCAAACAATAGGTTGTTAATTTCCTCATCAGTGGCTTCTTTGTTATTGCTGTGCCGAAGAACGCCTATAGCTGTTTGTATATTGACAGAAACTACAGTAAGTGGTGTGCGCATCTCGTGCGATGTAATCGCTAAAAACTCGCTCTTGCTCTGGTTTATCTCTGCTAGTAGCTTGTTTTTTTCGTCCAATACAGCTTGCTGAGCCTTATATAGGCTTACTTGGCTATATGTGGTTACTGCAACAGCAATGCCAGATGCTAGAAAGCAGATGAGAATGTCTATCAAGAACAACACGCCCTGTACTTGCCCACTTATATATTCTGGGAACGAGTATGCAAAGATACACAAAACCGAGTACCAAACAAGCTCGAACAATATCATATATAGTGATAGTTTACCATCTAGCATACAGGCTGTAAAGACTACTGCAAAAACAAAAAATAGTGGCATACCACTATTATAGCCGCCACCTGTAAAAAACATTAATGTAAAGAAGATTATAAAAACAGCGAATATAGAAACAGAGTAGCAAAACTGGTAGCGTCTTTCATGCTTGCCGTGGTTGCAGTAAAGTAGCATGGTGAGGGAAAACACGCCAGATAGAAATTTTATCATTATATCAATATCGCTGCTAGCTATGAGTAGCGCGTGGGTCGTCATTACAAAAGAAACAGCTATACCACCCAGTGCAAATACGTTAAAAATCTGCACCCGAAAGTCAAGCTCTTTATTAAAATACATTTTTTTTATGTATGCAAAAAATTTCCCCATAAACTACCAGTCACCACCTCTTTGTTATGTAGATATTGTATCTTAAATAGCTGGCAACGTCAAGGTGTTATGACACTTTTTGTGTGCTAGCATAGATAATAAAAAGAGCACATAGCTGTCCTGTGATATGCTTTTGACACACCACAGAGCAACTACGTGCCCTATGCTTTTTATATTTGATGTTTGGGGCTGAGTTTACTCTCCCAGTGCCGCTTTTATCATAATAGCACACTCAACACGTTTTTTCTCTAGCTCACAGGATAGTGTATGAGGTTTTTTCATATCTCCACAGTACTGCACGCTATTTGCATTACAGCCACCGCTACAATAAAACTTAGCCCAGCATTTTTTGCACTCCTCTTTGCCATATACAGTAGCAGATGCAAACTGCTTTTTCATTTCTTCGTCAATGGACTTGTCATATACACTGCCCATTTTCCAGCCATCTGTGCCCACAAACTGGTGACATGGGTATACATCACCATCTGGTGTTATAGCAACATATTCGTTACCAGCACCACAGCCACGCAGACGCTTAATAGCGCAGGGGCCTTGCTCTAGGTCCATCATGAAGTGGAAGAAATTGAAGTCTTTGTTGGTGTTAGCACGCTTTATCATAATATCTGCAAGGTTCTCATACTCTGCAAATATAGTAGGTAGGTCTGCCTCTGTTAGGGCATATGCGTACTTAGGGTCACTAACAACAGGCTCTACAGATATTTGGTCAAAGCCACACTCGTGCAGATGTATTACGTCCTGCGCAAAATCCATATTGTACTTTGTAAATGTACCACGCACATAGTATTGTCCGTCGCCACGAGCATCAACAAGCTTTTTAAACTTAGGCATAATGCTCTCGTAGCAACCACTACCGTCCACACGACGACGCACATGGTCATTTGTTTCTTTTCTACCGTCTATAGACAGCACCACATTGTACATCTCGCGGTTTATGAAATCTATCTTGTCATCATCTAGCAGAACGCCATTTGTAGTCAGTGTAAAACGGAACACTTTGCCATGCTGTTCTTCTAGGCTACGTGCATATGTAACAATCTCTTTTACTACGTCAAAATTAATCAGTGGCTCACCACCGAAAAAGTCAATCTCTAGGTTAGTTCTACCAGCAGATTTTTCTATCAAGTAGTCCACAGCTAGCTTGCCGACATCTGACGGCATATTTTTCCTGCCACCGCCGTAGTCGCCAGTACCTGCAAAGCAGTATGCACAGCGCAAGTTACAGTCGTGCGAGATATGTAGGCACATCGCCTTTATAGGGGATAGCACCATTAAGTTTTCGAATTTGCTATAGTCATCCTCGGAAAATAGTACACCCTGTGCAACTAGCACGGTTATCTCGTAGTAGCAGTCCAGTATATCTTCTTTGCTATATGTAGCAGAGAGCTTGTCTACTAGCTCCTGTGGACATTCTTGTGGTATGGGGGCAGTTAGGTTAGTTACTATATCATAGCCCAGATTGTCTACAACGTGTACGCCACCACTATGTATATCCAGTATAATGTTGTAGCCACCTAGTTTGTATGCATGTATCAATGTTTTTCTCACTTTCATAGAAACAAGAGCGAACAGCACCCAGTACTGCTCACCCTCTAGAGTTTTAGCTGTGTATTGCTCTGCGGGCTATGTCACAACAAACAATAAGCCAGCATATAATTCACAAATACTATTATTTCTTGGATTCACACTTTTGGTTTGCTACTGTGCAAGAAGTTTTGCAAGCTGATTGACATGAAGCTTGGCACTCGCCACAACCACCTTTTGTAGCTGTCTCTTTTAGGTTTGCGTTATTAATAGTTTTGATATGTGTCATTATTTTCTCCGTTCCACTGCATAGCAGTAAGTTAAAATTATTATGTAGTTATTTTACCATATATTATATGGAAATACAAGCATTAATTGCTGTACTTGTGCATAAAAACAATAATAAGTGCTATTATTTGCGTTTTTTGTTAACACCTAGCACGCCACCTATCATTGATGCTACTGCACAGATAGCCATTTTATATAGTGCTAGCTCTCCTACCTCGCCTTGCATTAGGAATAGCTCGCAAAACATACATACAAAAAAGATAAGAAAGCCACATAGTAGCCCCCAAACAAGACCGTTGCTACGGATAAGCCACGCACTGACATAGCCAGCAACAAAGCTACCTATCATTAGCGCACCTGTGGATAGCAGTGGCACAGCACTCTGTGGCAAATCTACCCTAGACATGACAAGCGCAGAAAGTAGCAGCACTATAGAGGTCATAACAACCCCTGCCATAGTACCCATACATAGTAGTTTGCTCTGTAGCGCTATTGTGTTTGCTCCCTGTGTCGCAGACATCTTTTTCATATATCTGTTCTCCGTTCCGCCGTGTTATCGGCATATTGTTGTTAATGTATTATATTCTTGCATTGCAAAAAATATTCATACCTATATGCCGTTGTGCGGATAGCGTAACAGTGGATATTAGCCCTCTGTTTTTGGTGTGATATTGCCCTGTATAGCCCAGCGCTGGATACGGATTTTGTTGCGGTCGCCACTTGTCTCGATAACCAGTGTATCCTCTTTGATGCTAACTACTGTGCCGACTATACCGCCGATAGTAACTACGTCATCACCTACATCAATAGATGAACGCATTTCGTTAGTTTGTTTTTCGCGCTTTTTCTGTGGACGGATAAGCAAGAAATAGAATACAACGAACATTAGCGCAAAAGGCACGATAGTGCTTATCAGGCTCATAGTTGGGTCTGCTGTCACCGCATCTGCTGATGCAGTTGTTAATAAAGTAGAAATCATAGTGAACTCCATTCTGCCAGACGGCTGTTTAAATCTGTCATATCATTATATAAGATAAAACTAACTTTTTCAATACATTATGCAAAAAAATTATTAATATTATATTCTTTTGCTAAGTATAGGTATATATTCCTCTGCAAACTGGTGGAAAGTACCGCTGTCTAGGTGGTTCCTTATCTCCTGCATTAGCGTGTTATAGAAATACAGGTTGTGCATTACAGCAAGCCTATAGCCCAACATCTCGTTATATTTTATGAGATGTCTAAGGTATGCGCGTGAGTGGTTCTGGCACATAGGGCAACCACAACGCTCGTCTATTGGTAGTGGGTCTTTTGCATATTTGGCATTGTTTATGTTTATTGTGCCACTCCATGTAAATAAATGCCCGTGGCGCGCGTTACGGCTTGGCATAACACAGTCAAAAATATCCACACCACGTGCTACAGCCTCTATAATATTCACAGGTGTGCCCACGCCCATTAGGTAGCGGATTTTATCCTGTGGCATATGTGGCTCTACTTGCTCTATTACGTGGTACATTTCCTCTGCTGTTTCGCCCACAGCCAGCCCACCTATAGCATATCCATCAAGGTCTAGCTTTGCAATATCCTGCATATGGCGTACGCGTATATCATCATACACACCTCCTTGGTTTATACCAAATAGCAGTTGCTTCTTATTTATAGTGTCGTCCAGCTCGTTCAGCCTTGCCATTTCTTTTTGGCAACGCACAAGCCAGCGTGTTGTCCTGTCTACGGATTTTTCTACATACTCACGGGGAGAGGGGTTCTCTATACATTCATCAAATGCCATAGCAATGGTGGAGGCAAGGTTGCTCTGTATACGCATGCTCTCCTCCGGCCCCATAAATATACGTTTGCCGTCTATGTGGGAGGAAAATGTCACACCCTCCTCATTTATAACACGTAGCCCAGAGAGCGAAAAAACTTGAAAACCACCGCTATCTGTAAGTATTGGGCCCTGCCAGTTCATAAATTTATGCAGTCCACCCATTTCGCGCACTACGTCATCTCCTGGGCGCAGGTGGAGATGATATGTATTACACAGCTCCACTTGGCATTCCAGAGTATTACGCAAATCCAGTGAGGAAACACCACCTTTTATAGCTGCTGCTGTACCCACATTCATAAATGCTGGGGTTTGCACCACCCCGTGCACAGTAGTAAATGTGCCTCTGCGTGCTTTCCCCTCTTGCTTTAATAGATTATACATTCTATCTCCAATCTTTTTTGTCGGTTTATGCTACTTGCAATAGATTATACATTAAACCTAAACAAAACTATATCGCCATCTTTCATTACATACTCTTTGCCCTCACTACGTACAAGGCCTTTTTCTTTTGCAGCTGTCATTGTGCCACACTCTACAAGGTCGCCGTATGCAATAACTTCTGCACGGATAAACCCACGCTCAAAGTCTGTGTGTATTTTTCCTGCCGCCTGTGGTGCTTTTGTGCCATTTGTGATAGTCCACGCACGCACCTCTTGCTTGCCAGCTGTTAGGTATGATATAAGCCCTAGTAGTGTGTAGCTTGCTGTTACTAGCCTATCCAGACCACTAGCTGTCAGCCCTAGCTCTTCTAGGAACATCTTTTTGTCCTCTGGCTCTAGCTCTGCTATTTCTTCTTCCATTTTGCCACAGATAGGCACAACTTCTGCATTGTCTGCCTCTGCTACTTTTGCAACTGCTTGGTAATGCGCATTACCCTCAAAGTCACCAGCGAAGTCGTCTTCGTTCATATTAGCAGCGTAGATAACAGGCTTGTTTGATAGCAGTGGGGACTGTGCTATTAGCTCTGCCTCTGGCTCTGTGCAGTCAAAGCTACGTGCTGTTTTGCCCTGCTCCAGATGTTCTTTTAGGCGTTTCATTAGCTCAGCCTCACCAGCCATGGTTTTGTCACCACTTTTGGAGCTCTTTGCACAACGGTCTATTCTTCTGTCTATCAGGTCTATATCGGACAATATAAGCTCTAGGTCTATAGTTTCGATATCACGCGCAGCACCAACTTCGCCATCTACGTGGATAATATTACCGTCCTCAAAACAGCGTACCACGTGTACTATAGCATCTACTTCACGTATGTGTGAAAGGAATTTGTTACCAAGACCTTCACCTTTGGACGCACCTTTTACAAGACCAGCGATGTCAACAAACTCTATAACAGCAGGTGTGACCTTGTCTGGGCTATACATCTCTGTTAGTACATCTATACGTGGGTCTGGCACTGTAACCATACCTACATTTGGGTCGATAGTGCAAAAAGGGTAGTTTGCAGATTGAGCACCACCGCCAACAATTGCATTAAACAATGTGCTTTTGCCAACATTTGGCAATCCAACAATACCAAGTTTCATAAAAATAAATCTCCATTTCAATTTGCCGATTATGGGCATAATAATATTTTGCTATAACATTACAATTATACATTAAAACAAGTGAAATGACAAGTATTTGCTGTGTTTAAAGCGAAAATATGAACAGATTTAATAATTACCCACAGTTATTTTATATTTTAGTAACCATTTTAATATTATTTGTAGTATAATTAATATAATATAGCACAGAAAAAAATAATATATATGATTAATAGGAGGATTTTGAAATGTCAATGGGTAAAATATTGGTAGCAGATGATGACCGTAATATATGCGAGCTTATAAGGATTTATTTGGAAAAAGAGGGTTTTACAGTAATACTAGCAAATGATGGTGAAGAGGCAGTACAGCATTTTCATACAGAGAACCCAGACCTTGTACTACTAGATATAATGATGCCAAAACTAGACGGCTGGCAGGTGTGTAGAGAAATACGCAAAAAGAGCAACACACCTATTATTATGATAACAGCAAAAGGCGAAACTTTTGACAAAGTGTTGGGTCTGGAGCTAGGTGCTGATGACTATGTGGTAAAACCATTTGATACAAAAGAGATTGTTGCACGTATAAAAGCTGTTATGCGTAGGACAAACACTGTTTCTGCACAGGTAGTAACAGGTGACAAAGAAGTACATTTCGAGAACCTAGTGGTAAATATGACACGCTACGAACTAAAAGTTAATGGTAAAGTAGTGGACACACCACCAAAAGAGCTAGAGCTACTTTTCCACCTAGCAAGCAACCCAAACCGTGTTTATACACGTGACCAGTTGCTAGACGAGGTATGGGGTTTTGAGTACTATGGCGATAGCAGAACGGTGGACGTGCACGTAAAAAGACTGCGCGAAAAACTAGAGGGTGTTTCTACTCAGTGGTACTTAAAAACAGTATGGGGCGTAGGCTATAAGTTCGAAGTTAAGGAGTAATACGCTTTGGGAAAAAGAAGTCTGTTTTTAAAATATTTTTCTATTTGTTCGTCTATAATTTTCATAAGTATATCACTTTTGGGTATCATATTTACTGTGTTCGCTACACAGTATTTCCGTGAGGATAAATACAACCTATTATCCAGCCAGCTACAGCAAGCGATAGTGCTCACAAAAGCAGATATGCGTTATAGTACTGACGAGAATATACTATATGTCAGCTCAAATCTATCTGAATATTATGAGGTAATAGGCAGGTCGATAGATGCACATATCTATTTTGCGGATATGAACGGTAATGTCATCGTTAGCTCGCCACTGGATGAAAACGAAGTGATAACACATGTACCAGTGGATATTATGCAACTGCTAACACCAAGTGATGTCTATGCAGAAACAGGCAGTATGGGCAGTATGCTGGATACAGTGTGCCACACAGTGGGCAAACCTATCACAGATACAAACAACCACGTGATAGGCGCAGTATTTGCATCTACAAGCACAAACGACCTAGACGCTTTTTCCACCGGTATTTTGCAGATATTTATAGTTACAGCAATGACAATAATGCTACTATCATTTATTATAATATACTTTATGACAAATACCATGGTGCGTCCTCTGCAAGTAATGGCGACTGCTACACGTAGCTTTGCAAAAGGTGATTTCTCTATACGCGTACCTGTGAGTGGTGATGATGAAATAGCTACGCTTTCTTCCTCTTTTAATGCTATGGCATCTGCACTTGCCACACTGGAGCAAACACGTCGCGCATTTACTGCAAATGTATCCCACGAGCTAAAAACACCTATGACAACTATCGGTGGTTTTATTGATGGCATACTGGACGGTACTATCCCACCAGAAAAACACAGCTATTACCTGCGTATTGTATCTGGCGAGGTACAGCGACTATCTAGGCTAGTGCGCTCCATGCTAGATATATCACGCATAGAGGCTGGCGAGATGGAAATACGACCATGTACAGTAGATATCACAGATATATTAACACGCACATCTCTACTGCTGGAAAAGCCTATTACAGACAAAAACCTAGATATTATAGGGCTGGATGCTGGTAGACTTTTTGTTGAGGCAGATGCAGACCTTATCCACCAAGTAGTTTATAACCTTGTAGACAACGCTGTTAAATTTGTAAATGACGGTGGATATATAGAGTATAAATGCACAGAAGAAGGCGGCAGAACATTCATATCTATAAGAAACTCTGGCGATGGACTAAACGACGAGGAAATAGACCGTGTGTTTGAACGCTTTTATAAAACTGACCGCTCCCGTGGGCTTGACAAAAATGGCGTGGGACTGGGACTATATATAGTAAGAACTATCATAAACTTACATGGTGGAGATATATTTATACGTAGCCAACCAGGCGAGTACACAGAGTTTGTTTTCAGCTTGCCAACCTCCACACAGAAAAAAGGTATTTTCCGTAACGGAGTGTAAACCAGTGTGGACATACTCTATTAATTTATAAACAATACCGTAACAAAATAACTGCATTTTTTGCAATGTTTATTTATATGTTTGCTATTTGTGGTTTACAATTGTGTTATACAATAAAAATACAGCAAAAACACTATGTAGCTTAAGTAAATGAGCAAGAATTATAGATAGCAAGGAGAGAGTATAATGGAAGATAACAGAAACTATAACAAGCCTGAAGATAACACAGAGAATAGGCAAGTTCCACCGCAACAGACACAGGGAGGATACAACCACACCCCTTATTCGCAGCAGAATAATTATAACCCACCACCACCACCACCATATCACAACCAGCCAAACCGAAATCAATACAATAACCAGTACTCACAAGGGTACAATACACCACCTACTCCTCCTCAGCAAAAATCAGCACAACCACCACAGCAGGAGTATAAATGGGATTTTGATAGCCTGAGCAAGCTGGACGAGGAAAAGAAACCACGCAAAAAGAATAAAGGTCTGCGTGTATTTGCAGGCTTGGTAGCTTGTGTAGCTTTTGTTTTCTTTGGCGGGTTTGGTGCATATGGCATATGGGTAGCAACAACTGGCGAAACAGGTATAGTACCAGATGATGAAACAAGTGATACACAATCTTCACAGTCCTCAGAGGCTGCTAGCCTACCTAGCATATCCATAACTCCAAAACCAGATACACAAGGGGTTCCGTCGACTTCTGATACTTCTGTAGGCACAGTAACAGGAGAGCTAGCACTACCAGACCTATACGACCTTGTGACACCATCTGTTGTTGGCGTAGTAGCATACCAGAGCGAGAGCCTTTTTGGCGGCTACAGCGAGGGTTCGGGCATAATAATGAGCGAAGACGGCTATATCATAACAAATGAGCACGTGGTAGAAGGCGGCGCAATGCTAGAAGTTGTTCTGCATGATGGCTCTAGCTATCCAGCAGTGCTTGTGGGCGCTGATGTAGCAACAGACCTTGCAGTGCTTAAAATAGACGCTAGTGGCCTTGTTGCTGCTGAGTTCGGTGACTCTGATGATATAAGAATTGGCGAAACTGTTGTAACAATGGGCAACCCAGGTGGCCTAGAGTTTGCTGCATCAATGGCAGAGGGCATAGTGTCCGGTCTGGACAGAAAACTATCTCTTGGCGATGCTGGCTATACACAGGAGCTAATACAGACAACAGCAGCAGTAAACCCAGGTAACTCCGGTGGTGCGCTTGTAAACGCATATGGCCAGGTTGTCGGCGTAAACCGTGGCAAAATAGCAGATGTTGACTTTGAGGGAATGGGATTTGCTATACCTATCACAGATGCTATGGACGTGGTAAATGACATAATAGAAAACGGCCAAGTGACTGACAGACCTATGCTTGGTATCACAGCGGAGGCTATAACACCAACATATGCAGCACAGACAGGCACACCTATAGGGCTATATATTCACGAATTTACAGCAACATCTTCTCTACCAGCAGCTGGCGTGCAAGTTGGCGACATAATAACACATATCGACGACTACCCTGTATACTCGGTGGACGATATATCACAGGCACTAGCCGATAATGAACCAGGCGACGAAGTGAAATTAACTGTATTCCGTCGCAACAGGACTGGCGGTGGTGAAGTATACCACGCAAATGTTACTCTGATATCTTCTGCACAATAGATTGACATACCAAACCTCTTTATTAACGCAGAGCCCATGTGTTTCTCAGGCAACGAGAAGCATGTGGGCTTTGTGTGCGCGTGCAGAAAAATCTTTCTAAAAAGATAGACAAAAAATTAACAATTTGTTCAGAAACTCAAAAAAACGAAAATAGGGCATTTGTTTTGCTCTATTTCGCAACATTTTTTCTGCAAAAAGAAAAAAATTATACAATTCTTATATAAAACAATTGCAAAGCAGGATAATATTGTTAATATTTTAACCATAAGCTTATGTAGTACTGAACTTGACAAGAAACCACTATATATAGTATAATGTGTCAGTAACAAAGTTCTTGATAAATACGTAAAAGTATTAGAATATAGTGTATTGGGCAACAATATTACTACTAGGCGAGATGGAGGATAAAATAATGATTTTAAAAATGCCTAAAGAATGGGAAGGTTTTAAAAGTGGTCGCTGGTGCGAGTCTAAGACTTCTGTAAATGTTCGTGATTTTATCATCAACAACTATACAGCATATGATGGAGATGATAGTTTCCTTGCAGGACCGACCGAGGCTACGACAAAGCTTTGGGAAAAGGCGTCTCAGCTATCAAAAGATGAAACAGCCGCTGGTGGCGTGCTAGATATGGATACACGTATAATATCCAGTATTACATCACACGATGCTGGTTATCTAGATAAAGATCTTGAAACTATAGTTGGTTTCCAGACAGACAAACCTTTCAAGCGTGCACTACAGCCTTTTGGCGGTATCCGTGTTGCACAACAAGCTTGCGAGTACTACGGCTACAAAGTAGAGCCAGAGGTTACAGAGCTTTTCACTAAATATAGAAAAACACATAACCAAGGTGTTTTTGATGCATATACACCAGAGATGAAACAAGCAAGAAAATCTGGTATTATCACAGGTCTTCCAGATGCTTATGGCAGGGGAAGAATTATCGGCGACTACCGCCGTGTGGCACTATATGGTATAGATAAACTACTAGAGGACAAAGCGATCCAGATAGAAACTACACATGTGCGTATGACTGCTGAGAATATACAGCTACGTGAGGAACTTGCAGAGCAAATGCGTGCGCTACAAGAGCTACGCGAGCTAGGTAATATTTACGGTTTTGATATCTCCCGCCCAGCATCTAATGCAAAAGAGGCTATACAGTGGCTATATCTTGCATACCTTGCTGCAGTTAAAGAGCAGAATGGTGCTGCAATGAGCCTGGGTAGAACATCTACTTTCATTGATATATATATCCAACGTGACCTTGAGCGTGGAACAATAGATGAGAAACAAGCACAAGAATATGTTGACCATTTTATCATGAAACTAAGACTGATAAAATTTGCTAGAACGCCGGACTACAACGCACTATTCTCTGGTGACCCTACATGGGTAACAGAGTCCATAGGTGGTATGGCTATCTCTGGCAAACACCTAGTTACTAAGACTTCTTTCCGTTACCTAAACACACTGGACACACTGGGCCCAGCACCAGAGCCAAACCTAACAGTGCTTTGGTCTACTACACTACCAGAGGGCTTTAAAAACTACTGCTCCAAGATGTCTATAAAAACATCTTCTGTACAGTACGAGAACGATGACCTTATGCGTGTACTACATGGCGATGATTACGCTATCGCTTGCTGTGTTTCTCCACTACGTGTTGGTAAAGATATGCAGTTCTTCGGCGCACGTGCAAATATGGCAAAATGCTTGCTATATGCTATCAATGGTGGCGTGGACGAAAACTCCAAAATACAAATCGGACCTAAGTTCCGTCCTGTAGAGGGTGATGTACTTGAGTTTAATGATGTAATGCAAAAATTTGATGATATGATGGAGTGGCTAGCTAGGCTATATGTAAACACCCTAAACATCATACACTATATGCACGACAAATACGCTTATGAGCGTCTGCAAATGTCACTACATGACCGTGATGTTAAACGTTATTTTGCTACAGGTATAGCAGGACTATCCGTAGTAGCTGACTCACTTTCTGCTATCAAACACGCGAAAGTAACAGCAATACGTGACGAAGACGGCGTAATAATTGACTACAAGACAGAGGGCGACTTCCCTAAATACGGCAACAATGATGACCGTGTTGATGAGATAGCTGTAGACTTGGTTCGTAGGTTTATGAACAAAATCCGTAAACATCACACATACCGTGATGGTTTCCCAACAATGTCTATCTTGACTATTACATCTAACGTTGTTTACGGTAAGAAAACGGGTAACACACCTGATGGCAGGAAAAAAGGCGTTCCACTAGCACCAGGCGCAAACCCAATGCATGGTAGGGACACTAACGGTGCGGTAGCATCACTGGCATCTGTTGCTAAGCTACCATTTAGACATGCACAAGACGGTATCTCAAACACATTCTCTATCATACCTGATGCGCTGGGCAAAGATGATAAGGTTTTCTTGGGCGATATAACACTGGAGCCTGAAACACTAACATCTGCAAACAAAGAAGTTAGCGACATGCAAATTAGCAACTTGGTTGGCTTGCTAGATGGTTATGTGGACAAGGGTGGTCACCACCTAAACATCAACGTGTTTACACGTGACACACTGCTAGATGCACAAAAACATCCAGAGAACTACCCTCAGCTAACAATACGTGTATCTGGATATGCTGTTAACTTTAACAAGCTAACAAAAGAGCAACAGGACGATGTTATTTCTCGTACTTTCCATGATGGACTAGGTTGTTCCTCTTGCTAATATAGTATTAATTAAAAACAGATGATGGTTTAAACTGTCATCTGTTTTTTTGTGCTATACACAATAGAGCACAGAAAAAAAGACCTGCCCACAGATATGGACAGGTCAACAATATTATGCTTATATCTTTGCTGTATTATTCATCCCAAGGATTGGCATTACGTTTCTTAGATGGGTTTTTCTTGCCACGTGCAACAACGAATACTGCAACACCTACAGCAATAACAACTGCGGAGATAGCGGCAATAGCAATGATAGTGTTACTATTATCTGCGGGTTCTTCGGTTGGTGCAATGGTTGAGCTACTGGACGGAGCCACAGAGCTACTAGACGGAGCCACAGAGCTACTAGACGGAGCCACAGAGCTACTAGACGGAGCTACAGAGCTACTGGACGGAGCTACAGAGCTACTGGACGGAGCCACAGAGCTACTAGAAGGGGCTACAGAGC
>CAYJFF010000054.1:0-21258 GCA_964369345.1 uncultured Oscillospiraceae bacterium | reverse complement strand
GCTCTGTAGCCCCTTCTAGTAGCTCTGTGGCTCCGTCCAGTAGCTCTGTAGCTCCATCTAGTAGCTCTGTGGCTCCGTCCAGTAGCTCTGTAGCTCCGTCTAGTAGCTCTGTGGCTCCGTCTAGTAGCTCTGTGGCTCCGTCTAGTAGCTCTGTGGCTCCGTCCAGTAGCTCAACCATTGCACCAACCGAAGAACCCGCAGATAATAGTAACACTATCATTGCTATTGCCGCTATCTCCGCAGTTGTTATTGCTGTAGGTGTTGCAGTATTCGTTGTTGCACGTGGCAAGAAAAACCCATCTAAGAAACGTAATGCCAATCCTTGGGATGAATAATACAGCAAAGATATAAGCATAATATTGTTGACCTGTCCATATCTGTGGGCAGGTCTTTTTTTCTGTGCTCTATTGTGTATAGCACAAAAAAACAGATGACAGTTTAAACCATCATCTGTTTTTAATTAATACTATATTAGCAAGAGGAACAACCTAGTCCATCATGGAAAGTACGAGAAATAACATCGTCCTGTTGCTCTTTTGTTAGCTTGTTAAAGTTAACAGCATATCCAGATACACGTATTGTTAGCTGAGGGTAGTTCTCTGGATGTTTTTGTGCATCTAGCAGTGTGTCACGTGTAAACACGTTGATGTTTAGGTGGTGACCACCCTTGTCCACATAACCATCTAGCAAGCCAACCAAGTTGCTAATTTGCATGTCGCTAACTTCTTTGTTTGCAGATGTTAGTGTTTCAGGCTCCAGTGTTATATCGCCCAAGAAAACCTTATCATCTTTGCCCAGCGCATCAGGTATGATAGAGAATGTGTTTGAGATACCGTCTTGTGCATGTCTAAATGGTAGCTTAGCAACAGATGCCAGTGATGCTACCGCACCGTTAGTGTCCCTACCATGCATTGGGTTTGCGCCTGGTGCTAGTGGAACGCCTTTTTTCCTGCCATCAGGTGTGTTACCCGTTTTCTTACCGTAAACAACGTTAGATGTAATAGTCAAGATAGACATTGTTGGGAAACCATCACGGTATGTGTGATGTTTACGGATTTTGTTCATAAACCTACGAACCAAGTCTACAGCTATCTCATCAACACGGTCATCATTGTTGCCGTATTTAGGGAAGTCGCCCTCTGTCTTGTAGTCAATTATTACGCCGTCTTCGTCACGTATTGCTGTTACTTTCGCGTGTTTGATAGCAGAAAGTGAGTCAGCTACTACGGATAGTCCTGCTATACCTGTAGCAAAATAACGTTTAACATCACGGTCATGTAGTGACATTTGCAGACGCTCATAAGCGTATTTGTCGTGCATATAGTGTATGATGTTTAGGGTGTTTACATATAGCCTAGCTAGCCACTCCATCATATCATCAAATTTTTGCATTACATCATTAAACTCAAGTACATCACCCTCTACAGGACGGAACTTAGGTCCGATTTGTATTTTGGAGTTTTCGTCCACGCCACCATTGATAGCATATAGCAAGCATTTTGCCATATTTGCACGTGCGCCGAAGAACTGCATATCTTTACCAACACGTAGTGGAGAAACACAGCAAGCGATAGCGTAATCATCGCCATGTAGTACACGCATAAGGTCATCGTTCTCGTACTGTACAGAAGATGTTTTTATAGACATCTTGGAGCAGTAGTTTTTAAAGCCCTCTGGTAGTGTAGTAGACCAAAGCACTGTTAGGTTTGGCTCTGGTGCTGGGCCCAGTGTGTCCAGTGTGTTTAGGTAACGGAAAGAAGTCTTAGTAACTAGGTGTTTGCCAGAGATAGCCATACCACCTATGGACTCTGTTACCCATGTAGGGTCACCAGAGAATAGTGCGTTGTAGTCCGGCGTTCTAGCAAATTTTATCAGTCTTAGTTTCATGATAAAATGGTCAACATATTCTTGTGCTTGTTTCTCATCTATTGTTCCACGCTCAAGGTCACGTTGGATATATATATCAATGAAAGTAGATGTTCTACCCAGGCTCATTGCAGCACCATTCTGCTCTTTAACTGCAGCAAGGTATGCAAGATATAGCCACTGTATAGCCTCTTTTGCATTAGATGCTGGGCGGGAGATATCAAAACCGTAAATATTACCTAGCTCGCGTAGCTCTTGTAGCGCACGCATTTGCTCTGCAAGTTCCTCACGTAGCTGTATATTCTCAGCAGTCATACGCACATGTGTAGTTTCTATCTGGATCGCTTTGTCCTCTAGTAGTTTATCTATACCATATAGTGCCACACGGCGGTAGTCGCCGATAATTCTTCCCCTGCCATAAGCATCTGGAAGACCTGTGATAATACCAGATTTTCTTGCTTGTTTCATCTCTGGTGTATATGCATCAAAAACACCTTGGTTATGTGTTTTTCTATATTTAGTGAAAAGCTCTGTAACCTCTGGCTCTACTTTGTAGCCGTAGTACTCGCAAGCTTGTTGTGCAACACGGATACCGCCAAAAGGCTGTAGTGCACGCTTGAAAGGTTTGTCTGTCTGGAAACCAACTATAGTTTCAAGATCTTTATCTAGATAACCAGCATCGTGTGATGTAATACTGGATATTATACGTGTATCCATATCTAGCACGCCACCAGCGGCTGTTTCATCTTTTGATAGCTGAGACGCCTTTTCCCAAAGCTTTGTCGTAGCCTCGGTCGGTCCTGCAAGGAAACTATCATCTCCATCATATGCTGTATAGTTGTTGATGATAAAATCACGAACATTTACAGAAGTCTTAGACTCGCACCAGCGACCACTTTTAAAACCTTCCCATTCTTTAGGCATTTTTAAAATCATTATTTTATCCTCCATCTCGCCTAGTAGTAATATTGTTGCCCAATACACTATATTCTAATACTTTTACGTATTTATCAAGAACTTTGTTACTGACACATTATACTATATATAGTGGTTTCTTGTCAAGTTCAGTACTACATAAGCTTATGGTTAAAATATTAACAATATTATCCTGCTTTGCAATTGTTTTATATAAGAATTGTATAATTTTTTTCTTTTTGCAGAAAAAATGTTGCGAAATAGAGCAAAACAAATGCCCTATTTTCGTTTTTTTGAGTTTCTGAACAAATTGTTAATTTTTTGTCTATCTTTTTAGAAAGATTTTTCTGCACGCGCACACAAAGCCCACATGCTTCTCGTTGCCTGAGAAACACATGGGCTCTGCGTTAATAAAGAGGTTTGGTATGTCAATCTATTGTGCAGAAGATATCAGAGTAACATTTGCGTGGTATACTTCACCACCGCCAGTCCTGTTGCGACGGAATACAGTTAATTTCACTTCGTCGCCTGGTTCATTATCGGCTAGTGCCTGTGATATATCGTCCACCGAGTATACAGGGTAGTCGTCGATATGTGTTATTATGTCGCCAACTTGCACGCCAGCTGCTGGTAGAGAAGATGTTGCTGTAAATTCGTGAATATATAGCCCTATAGGTGTGCCTGTCTGTGCTGCATATGTTGGTGTTATAGCCTCCGCTGTGATACCAAGCATAGGTCTGTCAGTCACTTGGCCGTTTTCTATTATGTCATTTACCACGTCCATAGCATCTGTGATAGGTATAGCAAATCCCATTCCCTCAAAGTCAACATCTGCTATTTTGCCACGGTTTACGCCGACAACCTGGCCATATGCGTTTACAAGCGCACCACCGGAGTTACCTGGGTTTACTGCTGCTGTTGTCTGTATTAGCTCCTGTGTATAGCCAGCATCGCCAAGAGATAGTTTTCTGTCCAGACCGGACACTATGCCCTCTGCCATTGATGCAGCAAACTCTAGGCCACCTGGGTTGCCCATTGTTACAACAGTTTCGCCAATTCTTATATCATCAGAGTCACCGAACTCAGCAGCAACAAGGCCACTAGCGTCTATTTTAAGCACTGCAAGGTCTGTTGCTACATCAGCGCCCACAAGCACTGCTGGATAGCTAGAGCCATCATGCAGAACAACTTCTAGCATTGCGCCGCCTTCTACCACGTGCTCATTTGTTATGATATAGCCGTCTTCGCTCATTATTATGCCCGAACCCTCGCTGTAGCCGCCAAAAAGGCTCTCGCTCTGGTATGCTACTACGCCAACAACAGATGGTGTCACAAGGTCGTATAGGTCTGGTAGTGCTAGCTCTCCTGTTACTGTGCCTACAGAAGTATCAGAAGTCGACGGAACCCCTTGTGTATCTGGTTTTGGAGTTATGGATATGCTAGGTAGGCTAGCAGCCTCTGAGGACTGTGAAGATTGTGTATCACTTGTTTCATCATCTGGTACTATACCTGTTTCGCCAGTTGTTGCTACCCATATGCCATATGCACCAAACCCGCCAAAGAAAACAAAAGCTACACAAGCTACCAAGCCTGCAAATACACGCAGACCTTTATTCTTTTTGCGTGGTTTCTTTTCCTCGTCCAGCTTGCTCAGGCTATCAAAATCCCATTTATACTCCTGCTGTGGTGGTTGTGCTGATTTTTGCTGAGGAGGAGTAGGTGGTGTATTGTACCCTTGTGAGTACTGGTTATTGTATTGATTTCGGTTTGGCTGGTTGTGATATGGTGGTGGTGGTGGTGGGTTATAATTATTCTGCTGCGAATAAGGGGTGTGGTTGTATCCTCCCTGTGTCTGTTGCGGTGGAACTTGCCTATTCTCTGTGTTATCTTCAGGCTTGTTATAGTTTCTGTTATCTTCCATTATACTCTCTCCTTGCTATCTATAATTCTTGCTCATTTACTTAAGCTACATAGTGTTTTTGCTGTATTTTTATTGTATAACACAATTGTAAACCACAAATAGCAAACATATAAATAAACATTGCAAAAAATGCAGTTATTTTGTTACGGTATTGTTTATAAATTAATAGAGTATGTCCACACTGGTTTACACTCCGTTACGGAAAATACCTTTTTTCTGTGTGGAGGTTGGCAAGCTGAAAACAAACTCTGTGTACTCGCCTGGTTGGCTACGTATAAATATATCTCCACCATGTAAGTTTATGATAGTTCTTACTATATATAGTCCCAGTCCCACGCCATTTTTGTCAAGCCCACGGGAGCGGTCAGTTTTATAAAAGCGTTCAAACACACGGTCTATTTCCTCGTCGTTTAGTCCATCGCCAGAGTTTCTTATAGATATGAATGTTCTGCCGCCTTCTTCTGTGCATTTATACTCTATATATCCACCGTCATTTACAAATTTAACAGCGTTGTCTACAAGGTTATAAACTACTTGGTGGATAAGGTCTGCATCTGCCTCAACAAAAAGTCTACCAGCATCCAGCCCTATAATATCTAGGTTTTTGTCTGTAATAGGCTTTTCCAGCAGTAGAGATGTGCGTGTTAATATATCTGTGATATCTACTGTACATGGTCGTATTTCCATCTCGCCAGCCTCTATGCGTGATATATCTAGCATGGAGCGCACTAGCCTAGATAGTCGCTGTACCTCGCCAGATACAATACGCAGGTAATAGCTGTGTTTTTCTGGTGGGATAGTACCGTCCAGTATGCCATCAATAAAACCACCGATAGTTGTCATAGGTGTTTTTAGCTCGTGGGATACATTTGCAGTAAATGCGCGACGTGTTTGCTCCAGTGTGGCAAGTGCAGATGCCATAGCATTAAAAGAGGAAGAAAGCGTAGCTATTTCATCATCACCACTCACAGGTACGCGTATAGAGAAATCACCTTTTGCAAAGCTACGTGTAGCAGTCGCCATTACTTGCAGAGGACGCACCATGGTATTTGTCATAAAGTATATTATAATAAATGATAGTAGCATTATTGTCATTGCTGTAACTATAAATATCTGCAAAATACCGGTGGAAAAAGCGTCTAGGTCGTTTGTGCTTGTAGATGCAAATACTGCGCCTATCACGTGGTTGTTTGTATCTGTGATAGGTTTGCCCACTGTGTGGCACACTGTATCCAGCATACTGCCCATACTGCCTGTTTCTGCATAGACATCACTTGGTGTTAGCAGTTGCATAATATCCACTGGTACATGTGTTATCACTTCGTTTTCATCCAGTGGCGAGCTAACGATGACATTACCGTTCATATCCGCAAAATAGATATGTGCATCTATCGACCTGCCTATTACCTCATAATATTCAGATAGATTTGAGCTGACATATAGTATATTCTCGTCAGTACTATAACGCATATCTGCTTTTGTGAGCACTATCGCTTGCTGTAGCTGGCTGGATAATAGGTTGTATTTATCCTCACGGAAATACTGTGTAGCGAACACAGTAAATATGATACCCAAAAGTGATATACTTATGAAAATTATAGACGAACAAATAGAAAAATATTTTAAAAACAGACTTCTTTTTCCCAAAGCGTATTACTCCTTAACTTCGAACTTATAGCCTACGCCCCATACTGTTTTTAAGTACCACTGAGTAGAAACACCCTCTAGTTTTTCGCGCAGTCTTTTTACGTGCACGTCCACCGTTCTGCTATCGCCATAGTACTCAAAACCCCATACCTCGTCTAGCAACTGGTCACGTGTATAAACACGGTTTGGGTTGCTTGCTAGGTGGAAAAGTAGCTCTAGCTCTTTTGGTGGTGTGTCCACTACTTTACCATTAACTTTTAGTTCGTAGCGTGTCATATTTACCACTAGGTTCTCGAAATGTACTTCTTTGTCACCTGTTACTACCTGTGCAGAAACAGTGTTTGTCCTACGCATAACAGCTTTTATACGTGCAACAATCTCTTTTGTATCAAATGGTTTTACCACATAGTCATCAGCACCTAGCTCCAGACCCAACACTTTGTCAAAAGTTTCGCCTTTTGCTGTTATCATAATAATAGGTGTGTTGCTCTTTTTGCGTATTTCTCTACACACCTGCCAGCCGTCTAGTTTTGGCATCATTATATCTAGTAGTACAAGGTCTGGGTTCTCTGTATGAAAATGCTGTACTGCCTCTTCACCATCATTTGCTAGTATTACTGTAAAACCCTCTTTTTCCAAATAAATCCTTATAAGCTCGCATATATTACGGTCATCATCTGCTACCAATATTTTACCCATTGACATTTCAAAATCCTCCTATTAATCATATATATTATTTTTTTCTGTGCTATATTATATTAATTATACTACAAATAATATTAAAATGGTTACTAAAATATAAAATAACTGTGGGTAATTATTAAATCTGTTCATATTTTCGCTTTAAACACAGCAAATACTTGTCATTTCACTTGTTTTAATGTATAATTGTAATGTTATAGCAAAATATTATTATGCCCATAATCGGCAAATTGAAATGGAGATTTATTTTTATGAAACTTGGTATTGTTGGATTGCCAAATGTTGGCAAAAGCACATTGTTTAATGCAATTGTTGGCGGTGGTGCTCAATCTGCAAACTACCCTTTTTGCACTATCGACCCAAATGTAGGTATGGTTACAGTGCCAGACCCACGTATAGATGTACTAACAGAGATGTATAGCCCAGACAAGGTCACACCTGCTGTTATAGAGTTTGTTGACATCGCTGGTCTTGTAAAAGGTGCGTCCAAAGGTGAAGGTCTTGGTAACAAATTCCTTTCACACATACGTGAAGTAGATGCTATAGTACACGTGGTACGCTGTTTTGAGGACGGTAATATTATCCACGTAGATGGCGAAGTTGGTGCTGCGCGTGATATCGAAACTATAGACCTAGAGCTTATATTGTCCGATATAGACCTGATAGACAGAAGAATAGACCGTTGTGCAAAGAGCTCCAAAAGTGGTGACAAAACCATGGCTGGTGAGGCTGAGCTAATGAAACGCCTAAAAGAACATCTGGAGCAGGGCAAAACAGCACGTAGCTTTGACTGCACAGAGCCAGAGGCAGAGCTAATAGCACAGTCCCCACTGCTATCAAACAAGCCTGTTATCTACGCTGCTAATATGAACGAAGACGACTTCGCTGGTGACTTTGAGGGTAATGCGCATTACCAAGCAGTTGCAAAAGTAGCAGAGGCAGACAATGCAGAAGTTGTGCCTATCTGTGGCAAAATGGAAGAAGAAATAGCAGAGCTAGAGCCAGAGGACAAAAAGATGTTCCTAGAAGAGCTAGGGCTGACAGCTAGTGGTCTGGATAGGCTAGTAACAGCAAGCTACACACTACTAGGGCTTATATCATACCTAACAGCTGGCAAGCAAGAGGTGCGTGCGTGGACTATCACAAATGGCACAAAAGCACCACAGGCGGCAGGAAAAATACACACAGACTTTGAGCGTGGGTTTATCCGTGCAGAAGTTATTGCATACGGCGACCTTGTAGAGTGTGGCACAATGACAGCTGCAAAAGAAAAAGGCCTTGTACGTAGTGAGGGCAAAGAGTATGTAATGAAAGATGGCGATATAGTTTTGTTTAGGTTTAATGTATAATCTATTGCAAGTAGCATAAACCGACAAAAAAGATTGGAGATAGAATGTATAATCTATTAAAGCAAGAGGGGAAAGCACGCAGAGGCACATTTACTACTGTGCACGGGGTGGTGCAAACCCCAGCATTTATGAATGTGGGTACAGCAGCAGCTATAAAAGGTGGTGTTTCCTCACTGGATTTGCGTAATACTCTGGAATGCCAAGTGGAGCTGTGTAATACATATCATCTCCACCTGCGCCCAGGAGATGACGTAGTGCGCGAAATGGGTGGACTGCATAAATTTATGAACTGGCAGGGCCCAATACTTACAGATAGCGGTGGTTTTCAAGTTTTTTCGCTCTCTGGGCTACGTGTTATAAATGAGGAGGGTGTGACATTTTCCTCCCACATAGACGGCAAACGTATATTTATGGGGCCGGAGGAGAGCATGCGTATACAGAGCAACCTTGCCTCCACCATTGCTATGGCATTTGATGAATGTATAGAGAACCCCTCTCCCCGTGAGTATGTAGAAAAATCCGTAGACAGGACAACACGCTGGCTTGTGCGTTGCCAAAAAGAAATGGCAAGGCTGAACGAGCTGGACGACACTATAAATAAGAAGCAACTGCTATTTGGTATAAACCAAGGAGGTGTGTATGATGATATACGCGTACGCCATATGCAGGATATTGCAAAGCTAGACCTTGATGGATATGCTATAGGTGGGCTGGCTGTGGGCGAAACAGCAGAGGAAATGTACCACGTAATAGAGCAAGTAGAGCCACATATGCCACAGGATAAAATCCGCTACCTAATGGGCGTGGGCACACCTGTGAATATTATAGAGGCTGTAGCACGTGGTGTGGATATTTTTGACTGTGTTATGCCAAGCCGTAACGCGCGCCACGGGCATTTATTTACATGGAGTGGCACAATAAACATAAACAATGCCAAATATGCAAAAGACCCACTACCAATAGACGAGCGTTGTGGTTGCCCTATGTGCCAGAACCACTCACGCGCATACCTTAGACATCTCATAAAATATAACGAGATGTTGGGCTATAGGCTTGCTGTAATGCACAACCTGTATTTCTATAACACGCTAATGCAGGAGATAAGGAACCACCTAGACAGCGGTACTTTCCACCAGTTTGCAGAGGAATATATACCTATACTTAGCAAAAGAATATAATATTAATAATTTTTTTGCATAATGTATTGAAAAAGTTAGTTTTATCTTATATAATGATATGACAGATTTAAACAGCCGTCTGGCAGAATGGAGTTCACTATGATTTCTACTTTATTAACAACTGCATCAGCAGATGCGGTGACAGCAGACCCAACTATGAGCCTGATAAGCACTATCGTGCCTTTTGCGCTAATGTTCGTTGTATTCTATTTCTTGCTTATCCGTCCACAGAAAAAGCGCGAAAAACAAACTAACGAAATGCGTTCATCTATTGATGTAGGTGATGACGTAGTTACTATCGGCGGTATAGTCGGCACAGTAGTTAGCATCAAAGAGGATACACTGGTTATCGAGACAAGTGGCGACCGCAACAAAATCCGTATCCAGCGCTGGGCTATACAGGGCAATATCACACCAAAAACAGAGGGCTAATATCCACTGTTACGCTATCCGCACAACGGCATATAGGTATGAATATTTTTTGCAATGCAAGAATATAATACATTAACAACAATATGCCGATAACACGGCGGAACGGAGAACAGATATATGAAAAAGATGTCTGCGACACAGGGAGCAAACACAATAGCGCTACAGAGCAAACTACTATGTATGGGTACTATGGCAGGGGTTGTTATGACCTCTATAGTGCTGCTACTTTCTGCGCTTGTCATGTCTAGGGTAGATTTGCCACAGAGTGCTGTGCCACTGCTATCCACAGGTGCGCTAATGATAGGTAGCTTTGTTGCTGGCTATGTCAGTGCGTGGCTTATCCGTAGCAACGGTCTTGTTTGGGGGCTACTATGTGGCTTTCTTATCTTTTTTGTATGTATGTTTTGCGAGCTATTCCTAATGCAAGGCGAGGTAGGAGAGCTAGCACTATATAAAATGGCTATCTGTGCAGTAGCATCAATGATAGGTGGCGTGCTAGGTGTTAACAAAAAACGCAAATAATAGCACTTATTATTGTTTTTATGCACAAGTACAGCAATTAATGCTTGTATTTCCATATAATATATGGTAAAATAACTACATAATAATTTTAACTTACTGCTATGCAGTGGAACGGAGAAAATAATGACACATATCAAAACTATTAATAACGCAAACCTAAAAGAGACAGCTACAAAAGGTGGTTGTGGCGAGTGCCAAGCTTCATGTCAATCAGCTTGCAAAACTTCTTGCACAGTAGCAAACCAAAAGTGTGAATCCAAGAAATAATAGTATTTGTGAATTATATGCTGGCTTATTGTTTGTTGTGACATAGCCCGCAGAGCAATACACAGCTAAAACTCTAGAGGGTGAGCAGTACTGGGTGCTGTTCGCTCTTGTTTCTATGAAAGTGAGAAAAACATTGATACATGCATACAAACTAGGTGGCTACAACATTATACTGGATATACATAGTGGTGGCGTACACGTTGTAGACAATCTGGGCTATGATATAGTAACTAACCTAACTGCCCCCATACCACAAGAATGTCCACAGGAGCTAGTAGACAAGCTCTCTGCTACATATAGCAAAGAAGATATACTGGACTGCTACTACGAGATAACCGTGCTAGTTGCACAGGGTGTACTATTTTCCGAGGATGACTATAGCAAATTCGAAAACTTAATGGTGCTATCCCCTATAAAGGCGATGTGCCTACATATCTCGCACGACTGTAACTTGCGCTGTGCATACTGCTTTGCAGGTACTGGCGACTACGGCGGTGGCAGGAAAAATATGCCGTCAGATGTCGGCAAGCTAGCTGTGGACTACTTGATAGAAAAATCTGCTGGTAGAACTAACCTAGAGATTGACTTTTTCGGTGGTGAGCCACTGATTAATTTTGACGTAGTAAAAGAGATTGTTACATATGCACGTAGCCTAGAAGAACAGCATGGCAAAGTGTTCCGTTTTACACTGACTACAAATGGCGTTCTGCTAGATGATGACAAGATAGATTTCATAAACCGCGAGATGTACAATGTGGTGCTGTCTATAGACGGTAGAAAAGAAACAAATGACCATGTGCGTCGTCGTGTGGACGGTAGTGGTTGCTACGAGAGCATTATGCCTAAGTTTAAAAAGCTTGTTGATGCTCGTGGCGACGGACAATACTATGTGCGTGGTACATTTACAAAGTACAATATGGATTTTGCGCAGGACGTAATACATCTGCACGAGTGTGGCTTTGACCAAATATCTGTAGAGCCTGTTGTTAGTGACCCTAAGTACGCATATGCCCTAACAGAGGCAGACCTACCTACTATATTTGCAGAGTATGAGAACCTTGCAGATATTATGATAAAGCGTGCTAACACCAACAAAGACTTCAATTTCTTCCACTTCATGATGGACCTAGAGCAAGGCCCCTGCGCTATTAAGCGTCTGCGTGGCTGTGGTGCTGGTAACGAATATGTTGCTATAACACCAGATGGTGATGTATACCCATGTCACCAGTTTGTGGGCACAGATGGCTGGAAAATGGGCAGTGTATATGACAAGTCCATTGACGAAGAAATGAAAAAGCAGTTTGCATCTGCTACTGTATATGGCAAAGAGGAGTGCAAAAAATGCTGGGCTAAGTTTTATTGTAGCGGTGGCTGTAATGCAAATAGCGTGCAGTACTGTGGAGATATGAAAAAACCTCATACACTATCCTGTGAGCTAGAGAAAAAACGTGTTGAGTGTGCTATTATGATAAAAGCGGCACTGGGAGAGTAAACTCAGCCCCAAACATCAAATATAAAAAGCATAGGGCACGTAGTTGCTCTGTGGTGTGTCAAAAGCATATCACAGGACAGCTATGTGCTCTTTTTATTATCTATGCTAGCACACAAAAAGTGTCATAACACCTTGACGTTGCCAGCTATTTAAGATACAATATCTACATAACAAAGAGGTGGTGACTGGTAGTTTATGGGGAAATTTTTTGCATACATAAAAAAAATGTATTTTAATAAAGAGCTTGACTTTCGGGTGCAGATTTTTAACGTATTTGCACTGGGTGGTATAGCTGTTTCTTTTGTAATGACGACCCACGCGCTACTCATAGCTAGCAGCGATATTGATATAATGATAAAATTTCTATCTGGCGTGTTTTCCCTCACCATGCTACTTTACTGCAACCACGGCAAGCATGAAAGACGCTACCAGTTTTGCTACTCTGTTTCTATATTCGCTGTTTTTATAATCTTCTTTACATTAATGTTTTTTACAGGTGGCGGCTATAATAGTGGTATGCCACTATTTTTTGTTTTTGCAGTAGTCTTTACAGCCTGTATGCTAGATGGTAAACTATCACTATATATGATATTGTTCGAGCTTGTTTGGTACTCGGTTTTGTGTATCTTTGCATACTCGTTCCCAGAATATATAAGTGGGCAAGTACAGGGCGTGTTGTTCTTGATAGACATTCTCATCTGCTTTCTAGCATCTGGCATTGCTGTTGCAGTAACCACATATAGCCAAGTAAGCCTATATAAGGCTCAGCAAGCTGTATTGGACGAAAAAAACAAGCTACTAGCAGAGATAAACCAGAGCAAGAGCGAGTTTTTAGCGATTACATCGCACGAGATGCGCACACCACTTACTGTAGTTTCTGTCAATATACAAACAGCTATAGGCGTTCTTCGGCACAGCAATAACAAAGAAGCCACTGATGAGGAAATTAACAACCTATTGTTTGATGCACAGAACGAAATTATGCGACTGAGTAGGCTGGTGGGTGGTATGCTTAGCATTAACTCCATAGTCGGCAATAATGAGCGTGAAAAAATAGACCTTGCAAACCTGATATTTAGTGTTGCAGATATGTTGCAACTGGTGCTAGACCAAAACAACAACAAGATAAACCTAGATACAAATGATAATTTGCTAGTATACTGTAACCCAGACCTGATATCACAGGTTATAATGAACATAATACAGAATGCTAATAAGCATACAAAAAATGACATTGTTACCATATCTGCCGCAATGGCTGATGGACAGGTCACTGTAAAGATAAGTGATAATGGTTGCGGTATCCCGCCAGATTTGTTACCCAGTGTTTTTGACCGTGGCGTCACACAGGGTGGCACAGGGTATGGGCTGTATCTTTGCAAAACAATAATAGAGTCGCACGGTGGTAGCATATGGGCGAACAGCGTATTTGGTACAAGTACAACAATATTTTTTGCACTACCCATTTATCAGGGACAGGAGGAAAAGGTGGTAATTTGAAAGAAAAGTTATAAAAATTTCAAACTACGTGCTATTCAAACTAAAATCATGCACAGCGGACTGCGCTCGTAAAGCTCGCTTAGCCGCAATATGTGCAGAAGCCTGTCGGGGCTTCCCGACCTCTTAATCACCCTTATGCTTCACGTGGTTAAGAGTACTCTTTCATTAAGTTTTGTGCCGACGTGAAGCGGTGGAAGGGAGCATTTATATGACAAGCATGAGTACAGAAACTGCAAATATATTGATGGTAGAAGACAACGAAAAAATACTAGCTGGCAATATGCGAATGTTTATGTGGGAGGGCTACACAGTAGAAACTGCAACCACACTAAAAAAAGCATCTGAGCACCTAGCAGAACACAAACCAGACATAATAATACTAGACCTCATGCTACCAGATGGCAATGGCTTAGAGTTTATAAAAGATATGAAGCAGAGCGAATATAGAAATATACCAATACTGGTACTCACAGGGTTGGGAACACAGGCAGATATGATAAACGGTCTCTCCGTGGGGGCGGACGACTACCTCGCCAAACCATATGATTTCCCAGTACTACTAGCACGCACACAGGCACTTTTGCGACGCTGTGCACAGTTACCAGAGATTATAAGCAGGGGTGCGCTAGAGCTTGACCTTGTCGCTAGTGTTGCCACCATAGACGGTGTAAATATCTTGCTAACACAAAAAGAATTTGCTGTACTGCTTATATTTATGCAGAATATGGGCAAAACTGTAACAGCCAATTATATCTACGAAAAAGTGTGGCAAATGCCATTTTTGGCAGATAACAATGCACTCAAAAGCACTATAAAACGTCTGCGCTCAAAGCTATCTAGCAGTGAGTATGCAATAGAATGGCTAAGAGACGAGGGGTATACATTCACTAAATTGTAACAATATACACAAAAATGTATTACTGCGTGTCAATGCTGACACTTTATGAGATTTTACATATTGTTTATGCTATAATGTTGATATTCCATTGGTTGCTTATGTGACGACACCACTGAGAGCAATGTTAAATCATCATTTTCAACAATTTGATAAAATAACCAGGACTTAGGCCTATTGCAATTAATTTTGTAATAGGCTTAAGTTCTTTGTGCTGTTAGTGTTGTTTACAAAAAAACTATTGTTTTTGTCAGACCAATATAGTAAAATTAAAACAGCGTTTATTAGGTGGATACACCGATATAGACATGGGCAATAGCCTATATAAAAGTTTGGTGCCGAAACAAACGGCAGAATGGAGCATTAAATGGAATATATCAAGCAAACTGTAGAAATGAAGTACAAAAAACAGCTAGATGCACTAGTAGCAAATGATAGTGGTGTAAAGCCACTAAACTGGAAACTATCGCCCAAGGCTGTGCGCACATTTATACTTGGTAGTAGCAAGCCTATAAGCCATAATGGCGAGAATGTTGTTATAAACAAGAAATATTTTGGTAACGACACATTGGTGGAGCGCTGTATAGTTACACTTGCTACCAACCGTGGCCTTATGCTAGTGGGCGAGCCTGGTACTGCAAAAACTATGCTGTCAGAGATGCTATCTGCGGCTATTAGTGGTACAAGCACAAACACCATACAGGGCTCTGCTGGTACTACAGAGGATATGATAAAATATAGCTTTAACTATGCATTGCTGCTAGAAAAAGGCCCTATAAAAGAAACACTGGTGCCAGCGCCATTGTATATAGGTATGAGCAAAGGTATTATAACAAGGTTCGAGGAGATAACACGTACCCCAGCAGAGATACAGGACAGCCTTATCAGTGTGCTATCAGACAAGGTGCTTAATATCCCAGAGCTTAACGAGGACAATATCTTGTTTGCAAATGCAGGCTTTAATATCATCGCAACAGCAAACACAAGGGATAAGGGTGTAAACGAGATGAGTAGTGCGCTTAAACGTCGCTTTAATTTCGAGACCGTAAACCCTATCAATAATATCAAGCTAGAAACAGAGATTATTATGTCACAAGTGGCAGAGCTAGCAGCAGAAAATATGATAGAAATGTCACCAAGAGAGGATATAGCAGAGCTAATAGCTACTATATACCACGAGCTACGCACAGGCATAGCAGTAACTGGAGAAAAAGTAAATGTCCCCTCCAACGTTATGAGCACTGCGGAGGCTGTTTCTGTGTACTACCAAACTATGATATCTGCATATTATTACGAGGACGGTAATATAAACCTTGATGAGCTAGTGTCAAACCTTTCTAGCGCTGCTGCAAAAGAAAATACAGACGACCTAGTGTGCCTAAAAAACTACTTTAACACCATAGTAAAAAATAGAGGAGCTAATGAAGATAACATATGGACAAAGCTGTTTCAAAAGAAGAAATTCATAAAATAATGCCCTTTGACTACAACAGCCAGCTACTATACTTCCCCATACGTCATCACAGCCCAGTGTGCTCCGTGCAACTAATGCGTGTTATTAGCGAGTATTCCCCACAGTGTATATTGATAGAGGGTCCCGAGAACGCTAACCATATTATAGAGCACCTAGCAAGCGAGGAAGCAAGCTTTCCACTAGCGCTGTATTACTCTTACAAGGACAGCAAAAAGGCGCTTAACCCAGATGATGACGACGAAACACATAGCTATAGCTGTTACTACCCCATGCTAGAGTACTCCCCAGAGCAGGTAGCAATAAAAACTGCTGTGGATAATAAAATAGATGTAAAATTTATAGACCTGCCCTTTGGCAAGCGACTACTGAGCACGGATAAGGACACAGGTGTGCGCAAACGTCTGGACAAAAACAACTACAGCGACGACTACCTGATATCCAGTACCAAAATAGCAAGAGCTCTCTGCGAGGCTACTGGCTTTTCCTCTTTTGATAGCTTTTGGGAGGCTCATTTTGAGATTAACGGGCTTAGCCTATCACCTAGCGACTTTGTAACACAGTTCAATTCATATACCTATGCACTGCGAAAAGGCTCTACACACGAGGAGCTACTGGCAGATAGCACCATTATCCGTGAGCAGTTTATGCGTGAGCAGATAGATATTGCAAAAGATAGCTATGACAGGGTGCTTGTGGTTACTGGTGGTTTCCATACATATGGGCTTATGCACGCAGATAGTGGCAAAAAGCTAGCGTATAACAAAACCAAGCTAGATGATGAAAGTATCTATCTAATGCCCTACTCCATGGAGGAGGCAGACGCCATGAATGGCTATGCTAGTGGCATGGTTTCCCCTGGTTTTTATCAGCTAGTGTGGGACAGCATAAAGAGTGGTGCGCAAACACCATACGAGGATACAGTGCTAAAGCTTATTCTGGAAACAGCAAAAGCAAGCAAAAAGAAAAAAGTGCTAATAACCATGACGGACGAAGCCTCTGCATATAATGTAGCAAAGGGGCTGGCATTGCTACGCAACAAAGAGCAGTGTGGCAAGTACGAGTGCCGTGACGGCATATTGTCCTCGTACATAAAAGGTGAGCTTAACCCAGCAACGGAGCTACCACTGGATATTTTATCTGGGTATTTCACAGGAAATGCCATAGGCGATATACCCAGCACTGCACCCACACCACCCATAGTAAAAGATTTTATGGAGAGAGCAAAAAGGCACAGACTAAAGATTGATAACACCACAAGAAAAGAGCTAGTGCTAAGCGTATTTGCAAAAGCTACACACCGCGAGATAAGCAGGTTTTTACACACACTTAGCTTTCTAGAGTGCGACTTTTGCCAGCAAAAACGTGGTAGCAACCTAAAGGACGACAAAGACAAGAATATTATAAGAGAAACATGGGAGTACAGGCTAGCCCCCATGGTGCTTACAAGGCTGATAGAACACTCTGTACATGGAGCAACTGTAGGTGCTGCTGCATACCACCTATTAGCAGACAAAATCAAGCAGACAACCTCTGCACAGCAGTGCGCACAGCTACTCATAGACTGTTTCCTAATGGGTGTTAGCGACAAGCTAGAGCTACTAAAACAAAAAACTACAGATACTATAGTGTCTGACGACGACTATTTCTCCTGCGGTAATGCGCTGTACCACCTTGTGCACCTGTATAGACTGCGTGAGTTTTATGGAGAAACAGATAATATAGACTACATAAACCTAATAGATATGTGCTTTCACAAGACGCTGTCCACACTGGAGTATGTAAAGAACTGTGGGGAAGATAACGAGCAGGAGGCAATAAAGACTATAAAGCTATTGTTTGACATAGCCTCCAAAGATGAGTTCTCGCACTACAAAGATGACATTCTGGAAACTTTCACGGATATAGCATACTCAAACCCTGTAAACCCCACGCTTTTGGGTGCTGTGCAGGGCATACTATACGCTATGGGCAGTGTGGATACAAACATTATCACACATGGCTTTAATAGCTACTTGATAAATATTGACAAAGCAATACAGGGCGCAAAATACCTCTCCGGTGTGTTCTACACTGCAAGAGATATTATATTTGTAGGGGACGAATTTCTGCACTGCATAGGTAGCTTGGTGTCCTCGCTATCCAGCGAAAATTTCATTGCAATGCTACCAGATTTCAGGCTTACATTTAGCTACTTTACCCCCTCGGAGGTGGATAGAATATCCAAGGCTGTTGCGAAAATGCTATCTCTTGATGAACATTTGCTGGATACAGATGGAATATCGGAGGAGCTACTGCTATATGGCAGTGCGCTAAACGAATATCTATCAGATAAGCTAAGGGAGGTGGAGTAATGGATAATCAATCCGATATAAACAGGTGGAGGCTGATTTTGGGCAAGAACGCCAAGAACAATCTTAGCTTTGACCAAAACTCCTACTACGACCTAGAAAACACATTGGACTACCTGTATTCTCGTAGCAAGGACGGAAATGGCGACCGCAGAGGTGGCGATGGTAATAGCAGGCTAAATGCTGTTACTTGGATAAACAAAGTGCGCAAGCTGTTCCCAAAAGAGGCTATAGAAAAGATAGAGCGACACGCAATAGAGGAGTTTGACCTAAAAGAGCTACTATGCGACAAAAAGACGCTGGAAAGAATGGAGCCAAACCGGCAGCTACTAAAAAATATTCTATCATTCAAGCATATGATGAACAAAGAAGTGGTAGAGATTGCAAACAAGATAGTAAAGCAAGTGGTGGAGGAAATAAGCAAGAAACTAGAGCAAGAAGTGCGAAAATCCACACTGGGCAAAGTAAACCGCAATGTCCGTAGCAATGTGCGTATATACCGCAATTTTGATATCAAGCGTACTATAAGGCAGAACCTGAAAAACTATGACCCCACGCGCAAAAAACTGGTGATAGACAGGGTGCATTTTAACAGCAATATCAAGCGACACAATAGCTATAGAGTGGTTATAGTGGTGGACGAGAGTGGCTCTATGATGGACTCTGTAATACACAGCGCCATTATGGCTGGTATATTCGCAAAGCTACCCACGCTGGACGTTAAGCTTGTGATATTTGATACACAGGTGGTGGACCTTAGCGGATATGTAGACGACCCAGTAGAAACACTGATGAAAGTACAGCTTGGTGGTGGCACGGACATAGGCAAGGCACTGGAATACTCTGCATCTCTTGTGGAGAACCCAGACAAGACTATCATGGTGCTAGTGTCGGACTTGTACGAGGGTGGCGACCCCAGAAGAATGTACACAGTTATAAAAAACCAAGTAGATAGTGGTACTAAGTTTATAGCTCTAACAGCACTGGATGATGAGTGTGAGCCAATATATGATCGTAGCATAGCAAAGAATATAGTAAAACTTGGTGGCTGGGTGGGCGCCATGACACCTAGCAAGCTTAGCGATTTTATCGGCAATATAATAAGATAGGGGTGAGTGGTATTAACTTTAAAAAATTTGATGATGAGTATTTAACAGCACTCACAAACAAAGGTATAGTAAAGCGCGCCTATAAAGACCTAGAGGGGCTTACTCCCGCTATCGAGCAAGGCGAGGACAGTGTAACAGCTATGTTTGATGATGTTACCGTCACTCTAAAAGAGAGTTTGGGTGATAGCACTTGCACCTGTCCCTCACGCAGTATATGCAAGCATATTATAACTGCTGTGCTATATATTAACCAAAATAGCGAGGATAGTAGCACGGATAGCACACAGCCTGTGGTGGTGACTAATATAGAAGAAATACTGGCAATGGACGATGCACCACTGCTAAAGCTACTGGGCGCAACAGCCACAAAGAGCCTGTACGCAGATGTTGCACATGGCAGGCTACCCCAGATAGACGAGGGGAATTTTATATCTGTGGAGCTTGCCGACGGTAACAAGGTAAGACTGCTGACACCTATAACGGACAGTGTGTGTAGCTGTAAGAGTAGCGATATCTGCAAGCACAAGGCAGTGGCTATACTATACTACAAGGCGTACAAAGGCGTGCTAGAACTAAAAAAAGAGGACGACCCCAAGCAAGCGCAGATAGATATAGATGCCGTGTCGCATTTCGCACAGCGTATACAGGAGGAAATCTGCCATATTATGACTGTGGGGCTATCACGCATATCACACTCCATTGTTGAGCACTGCGAAAAACTTTCGCTAAGTAGCCACAATGTAGGCCTTGCAAGGCACGAGAACCTGTTCCGTGAAATATCTGCAATGCTAGAGAGCTACTTTCTGCGTGATGTGCATTTTAGCGAGAGTATGCTACTAAAAAAACTATCGTATACCTTTGAGCTTGCAGAGAAAATCGCTGTGGAAAAAGATATGGACAAACTAGCAGAGCTTATGGGTACTTTCCGTGATGAATATATAGACATGAAAGCTATGAGCTTTATCCCACTTGGGGATAGATACATAGAAACCATGAGTGGCTACGCTGGCAATGCCTATTATTTCCTTGACGAAGAGAGTTGCAAGGTCTATAGTTACTCCGACCTGCGCCCCACTTTCTATGACAAAAGCAAGCGTTCCTCATTTGCTGGGGCTAACCTGATGTGGAGCTTTAATATGCCTATAAACACATTTATGGAGCATAGATTTACACTGAACAACCCCAAGACCAGTGCAGATAGGCGCATATCTTCTTCCAACCAGATAAGTGGTAGTATAGGTGATAAACTAAAAGGCGACTTACCTATAACGTCCGATGTTATAACTTATGATTTTCGCACGCTGATAACTATGGAAGAACAGTGCGAAAACGACAAAGTGGCTATGGTAATGTCCAACACTGTGGAGGACTATGGCTATGATAATATACAGCAGATATTTTATATGGTGATAACGGACAGTAGTGGCTACCCCATGGATATAGTGCTAAAAAACAACCAGCAAAACCAAAAGGTTATACGTATATTAACCACGCACTGTATGTCACCAAAAGATGATACACTGTTTATTGGTATTGTCTACCCAGAGAGTGGCAGGCTGAAAATGGTGCCTATAGAGTATTATCAGGGTTTTGTGCCTGTGGATAAAAGAGAGCAGGAGGGTGGTTTGTGATGAAAAACCT
>CAYJFF010000053.1:0-21280 GCA_964369345.1 uncultured Oscillospiraceae bacterium | reverse complement strand
CGATGAATATGACACTATGGGCAGATGAAGAAGCTATTCCACAAATTGAGCAGTATATTTCAGATTATACAAACAACATCGACCCAACGCTTGACTATGAAAGCAAGGCGCTGTATATGGAGGAGTTTGCAGACCTAAAAAACACATACCTTGCAACAGGCTATACACTTAGCTTTATTTTAGGGTTTATCGGTATTGTTAATTTTATAAATACCATGATAACCTCGGTTTCATCAAGGAAACTTGAGCTTGCAATACTCCAAAGCCTTGGCATGACAGGTGGGCAAATGAAGAAAATGCTAATCGGTGAAGGTCTTTTCTATGGGGTATCGGTTGTAGTATTCTTAACCACCATAGGCTCGGTTATAACATATTATATTGTAGATATGCTAAGTGATACTATGATAGCATCAAGCTATAAGTTTGAGATTGTGCCACTTGTTATTATTTCGGTGCTACTTGGAGCTATCTCGGTAATAACACCACTTATTATCTATAATAATATAAAGCGTAAGCCTATTGTTGAGCGACTTCGTGAGATAGGTTGATGTATATAATATAGTTTATAGATTTATTGGGATAAAGATAATATAAAAACGAGATGAGGCTTTCGTAGTGTTCATCTCGTTTTTTTTGATATTTCTGACTATTCAAAAAGTTCCGACAGTAGAAAGCGATGCTTCTAAAACATAACACAAAGTAAAACCCACCGTTGTGCAAACTATGATTTAATGCAAACTAGCCGAAGGTGGAGTGCCGGTCGGGGCTTCCCGACCGCCTGTCGAGGCATCCCGACCCAGTAGCGGCTCGCCTAATGAATATAAATAGAATTAGTTAATCCTCAAAAAGCCTTTTCCGATAATTTCAGTAGAATTATTAATAATTATAAATGCCTGCTTGTCAACTCCTCTTATAAAAAGACGAAGATTTCTAGCCTGATACCTTGTTACCACTGTCAAAATAGCAGTTTTCTCTTTGCCTGTAAAACCACCAACACAGCTCCATAGTGTTACGCCACGTTTTAACTGGCTGGTAATATAGTCCACTACCTCGGATTGTTGCGAAGTTATAACAATTACTATCTTCTTTGTGCTGATATTTTCTATCACATTATCTATTACAAAGGATTTTAGTATAAGCCCTAGTACGGAATACATACAGGTTTCTATGCCAAAGAAAAACACAGATAGTATAGTTATTGCAAAATCACTATATAATAACGCAGAGCCTAGCTCAACATTAGTGTGCTTTCGTATTATCAGTGCTAATATATCAGTACCACCGGACGACGCACCGAGTGTGAACAATATTGCAGTACCTATGCCCGGCAGTATTACTGCAAATGCTAGTTCTAGCATCTTTTCTTCTGTAAATGGGGCGGTCATGGGATAAATAAATTCAAGCAGTTGTAAAACGCCAGAAAAAACGATTGTGCAATACACAGTTTTTCCACCGATATCTTTGCCCAAAACAATAAAACCCAGTAACAGAAACAGCATATTTATTATTAGCATAATAGTGGAGCTGGAAATATCTATGGGTAAGCTTGTTAGCAGAACCGAAAGTCCGCTAACACCGCCTACTGTGAAGTTATTAGGGAATTTGAAAAAATATATGCCCGCTGCCAGTATTATTATACCAATATGTATAAGTGCATAGCTCTTTATCTTTTCCCTTGTCAAAGCAAAGTTGCTAGTTTTCATAAAACCTCCATTAGTCACTTTTCTTTGAGCCTGCACTTTCTGTCATTATGAGAGCTACCATGACTATAGCACCACCTAGCATCATATTCCATGTAAGCTCATCATACCCGATTATTACAGCAAACAAGCTACCAAATAAGGCTTCTGTGCCTAAAATTATAGCTGCTTTTGATGCATTTACGAATTTTTGTCCATATGTTTGTAAAAAGTAGCAAACACAAGTGCTGAATACACCAAGATAGAGCAAGGACAAGTTTGCAGGTAAAGTGCTAAGTGCAGAAATATCACGGTCTGAGAATAGGAAAAAGACAATCGCTGACATTACTGCGGATATCAGAAACTGAAAGAATACGACAATATGTGTATCAACTTTTTTTGCCACTATACCAGTAGAGACTATATGGCCTGCGAAGAATAGCGCGCATAGCACAGTCAAGCTATCACCAAGCCTAAACCGCATACCTTGGTCAAATTTTACCGACAATACAGCTATACCTATTAGGCATAGTATGGACGCAACAAATATATTAACGGCTGGTTTTTTCTTTGATATTGCCCACCATATAAAAGGCACCATAACAACATTTGTAGCTGTTAAAAAGGCGTTATTTGCAGGTGTTGTGAATTGTAGTGCTACTATCTGCATAAAAAACGCCAGAAACAAAAAAATTCCGCTAGGTAGTAGGCTAAAGAAATTTTTAAAGCCATTTTTTACTACAGGCTTAAAGAATGCAGTGCCTACAATTATTGTAGCAATGGAAAATCTAGCAAGCATAATTAGCTCTGGTGATACGTTGGAATCCAGTGCTATCTGTGAGGCGATAAAACCCGAGCCCCAAATTATTGCAACTAGCAACAATAAAAGAACAGCTATTGTCTGTTGCTTTTTGTTATTCATAAAAAACTATCCTCATTTCTTTTAATCCTCGTCTAAGAGATATCTGTTGCTCAAATAAAAATAACAAGCAGATGTCCAGGTAAAAGCTTTATCTTTCAGTGGGGCACCAGTTACAGCATCAAAATTCTCTGCCATGCCACTCTGGGCTACAAGCTTTGAAAATTTATTTGCTATCTCTTTTGCAAGCTCTATCTCCCCACAAAGCTCTAGTCCTTCACAAATCATAACAGTGCTAATGCCCCAAATAGGGCCACGCCAATAACCATTACTATGATAATAGGGGCTATCTATAGGCTCTGTTGCTAGGCCATAGTCAGTTATATATGTATCACTTTTTAGTGTGCTTATTAGTCGCTCTCTTATAGACCAAGGCAACCTTTTTGCAAGCATTAAAGGTATAAAGCATATCAAGCTTTTTTCTGATGTAATCTCGTGCGTATGTGATTTTTTTGCAACTGGAAAATCGTCCACAAAACAGTGCTCTAACATTGCGTCAAGGCTGGCTTGCTGCATATTTTGCCAGTATATCAAATCATCTTTTAAATTCAGTCTTTCGCAACAACTGATTAAGTAATCCATTTGCAGTATCAAAAATGTCTGCAAATCAGGGGTTTCTACAGGTGGCTCACCCAAAAATAGAGTGCTATTATCCCAGCCAGAGTCGTTGCCATGCAAGTACTCACACACGTTGTCATTATCGCTATCTCTATGCTCAAACCACCACCGAGTATTTTTGCTTATTTTGTTATACAGTGTTTTCAGGGTATGGTTGTCTAGTGCTATTTGTTTTTCTATTTTGTTCAGTGCCCAGCCATATATAGGTGGTTTGCAGAAATTATACAGGCAAAAAACATCGTTGACAAAATCTGGCACTGCACCATTTTCGTGCTGATAATCTAGCGGGATTAACAACTGGTCAAGTGCTGTGCTTGGCTGTCCATATGCAAGAGCAATGGCTATCATGCAGTTATCCCAGCTCCATATATTGCACATATCATTCTTTGACATATAAACGGCATCTCGCTTTAGGTACTTGCTCTTTTGGACATGACAGCTCCACAAGATGTATGAGGCAAGCAAACGACTGTGTTGTTCTTTTTTTGGGGTCGGTAGTAGAGTGTTTGTAAAAGTATAGTAATTATCTAGCGCCTTGTCTTGGCATATCTCGGGGCTTTCTACAGCTATATCAGGTGTAAATTCCACCAAAAATTCACTGATGCTCACAAAAATGCCATCAGCATTTGCCGAAAGCGAAAATGATATTTCTTTATTTTGCGCACACGGTATTATCTCTCCTGCTTTTACTAGCATGGCGATGTTAATTCTGTTTTGGGGCAAATTCAGCATTGTATATTCTGTGTTGCTGATGTTTTTATTATAAAAAAAAGAATAACCGCCATTGAAAAGCAATGTAAATTCCAGGCTGGTGTTGGGGTCATCTGTATAGACGCACACAGTATCTTTGCTAGAAAAAAACACTTCTATTTCACAAAATTTACAGCTGAGAACAAGTTTGTTGATATAGCCAGTGCAAGAATAATCCACTTTTTCACCACGATAAATCACATCTATCTTAAAGAGCTTGTAGTCGGTCTTGGAACAACTTTCCCTTACATTCTTTAGGTAAACTTGTTCTTTACCACTTTCTTCAAAAGACGAAAAAGCCCAATAGCTTCCCTTATAGCTAAATGGTGTAGTAATTGTACTAAAAGTCATTTGTGTTACCTCGTAATAAAATATTTGCCTGTGCGAATTATATTTTTCGCACAGGCAAATTGCTGTTGTTAGTTACCTAAAAAGCGCTGATAAGCATCATTCATATATGTTACATGCTGATCGATTTTTAGACCGTCCAACTCGGATAGGTATTCGTCCCATTCCTCTTCAATTCCGCCTTGCAACAGCCAGCGTGCTTGGTGGTCATTTATATGGTTGTTGATATCTGTACCGTTAGTAGTAAACCAGTCATTTTCTTCTTCGTTAAATTTAAGTGGTGGTAGACTGCTGTTGGTCATAAATTCTTGGTAGTTAGCTTCCATAATATCTACTTTTTCTATCATCATAGAAGGCATCTCTACTACTTCGCCATAGTAGTCTTCATACACTGCCAAAGGTCCCCAGATTGGTGCGTGCTGGTAGCGATAATCATCAAAGCTTTGGTCGCTCGCTGCGGCTTCAAAAGTTGCTGGTGTTTCATCTGTTATTGGCCCCCATGCAGCTGCTACAGACTGTCTTTTATCAAAGAATTGGTCTGCCCAGCGAACAAGCATTTCTGGGTTATCACACTCAGTAGTTATTGCAAATGTTGTGCTTGGTGAGTTACCAGAAACTTCTTTTGTCCATATCTGGTCACCGTCTGGGCCTTTTAGTGGTGAAAGAGCTATGTAGTCATCAACACGGTCTGGCCCAACCATATTGCCTCTATTCCAAAGAACGAAAGAACCAAGAGTCATTTCTTCTGTCTGGCCTTTTGCAAAATATTGCTTGATGTCCTGTGTAAAGATTTCTTTATCAAATAGCTCTGCCTCAAAGAACTTGTGCAGCTCTGTTATAGCAGTATAATATTCCTCTTTATCTGCTGTGAAAACTACCTCATCGCTACCATCTTCTACTACAAAATGAGAATAAATATCTCTGCCGCCCAAGTCCACACGGCCATACGCGCCAAATAGGGAGTGCAAACCTTGTATGTAGTTGTTATGTCTTGCAGAGAAAGGTATCTCGTCCGCTATACCATTGTTGTTGGGGTCCTGAGTTTTAAATGCCATTAGCACATCATAGAACTCGTCCATGGTGGTAGGTATTTCCAAACCTAGGTTATCAAGCCAAGTTTTGTTTATAAATAGCTGGTCTGGGTTGTATGCGCCTGGGTCTACCACAAGTGTGGAAAGAGAGTAGATATTCCCATCAATAGCTCTGCAACTAGATGCAAAATCAGGATAAGTTTCAAATACTGATGTGATGTTTGGAGCATACTCTACTATCAAATCATCTAAATCTACGAAAATCTCTTTGTAATCAGAAACATCTTGGTCGTCTATACCTGCATAGAACGCATCTGGATATGTACCACTAGCTAGTTTTAGATTTTTTTTCTGATCCCAGTCAGCAACATTCACCAGTTCCCATTCAATGTCTATATTAGTACTTTCCTCAAGGTTCATGAACAAATCCATTTCCTCGAAATCTGTTTGTCTGGTCTCGTAATATGTCATCATCTGGAAAGTTTCTGTTTCTTCAGCGATAGGCAAGCCTTCCACATACATATTGCCCACCATCGCTCTGCCATCTGCTCCTACGCTCTGTGATGCGGGCTCGGATGTGCCTGCTGTTTCTCCAGAGTTGTCACACGCTACAAGTAGTGAGGACATAATCGCTGCTACAAGAAATATAGAGGTAATCTTATTCATAATCTAACTCCTTTTTTTGTTATATTTATAGTTTAGCCCTTAACAGAGCCTACCATAACACCTTTAGCAAAATGCTTTTGTACAAATGGATATATTATAAGTATCGGTAAAGTGGATACGATTATCGCACCATACTTTATTTGGTCAGCTACACGTTGCTGCTCAACAAAACTGGTTGCATCACCTGTCATCATAGATGCGCTTAGCTCGTTCTGGATAAGTAGATTTCTTAGCACAAGCTGTAGTGGGAACCTTTCTTCATCAGAAAGATAAATCATAGGCAAGAAGTAGGAGTTCCACATATTAACACCATAGAACAGTACCATAACAGCAATAATAGTGCTAGAAAGAGGTAGTACGATGTCTATAAATAGCTTAAACTCATTACATCCATCGATATGTGCTGCTTCATAAAGGTCGTTTGGTATAGATGTCTGGAAAAAGGTTCTGGCAATTATAAAGAACCAAGGCCCTATGGCTGTGGGTATTATAATCGCCCATACTGTGTCCAGCATACCTAGCGACTGGATAGTTAGGTATGTGGGGATAAGTCCACCAGAGAAAAACATAGTAAAAGTTATCATAAACATAAAAAACTTGCCAAATGGTAGTGTTTTTCTTGAAAGTGCATATGCACCACATATTGTGCAGAAAACACTTATAACTGTGCCAGCTACAGTATAAATTATTGTGTTAAGGTAACCACTCCATATAGAAGTATCTTTAAACAACTCTTTGTAACCATCAAAGCTTGCATCTTGTGGTAGCCACACTACTCTGCCCTCGTACACTGCATTAGGGTCGCTGACAGACGCTATAACAACAAAGTATAGTGGGTATACAACTAAAAAACATAGCATTATCATAAATATCATATTTATAATATTGAATATCTTGTCGCCCCTGGATTCTTTAATAATGTTTGCATTTATATTTTTCAACTGTTGTTACCTCCTTATAGTATTGAAGTTTCTGAATATTTTTTCGCCAGATAGTTTACTGAAAGAAGTATTACAAGGTTTATAACAGCATTGAATAGCCCGATAGCAGAAGAATAGCTAAACTGTGCGTCTAGTACACCTTGTTTGAACTCATATGTAGATATAACCTCAGACGCTACACGGTTCAAGTCGTTTTGGAGTAGCAATATTTTTTCATAGCCGATTGATAGCATCTGCCCTGTGTTTAGAATAAGCTGAACGATGATTACTGGTAAAATACCGTGGAAGTCGATATTCCATATTTTTTGCCAGCGACTTGCACCATCAACAGTAGCTGCCTCGTACAGTGTGGGGTCTATGGAGGAAAGAGCTGCTACATAGACAACTGTGCCCCAGCCAGTGCTCTGCCAAACTCCAGATAGCACATATATAGGCTTAAAGTAGTCCGGCTCTCCTAGGAAGAATAGTGCCTCGCCACCAAAGAACTCTATAAACTGATTTAGTATGCCATTGTATGGGTTAAGGAATATTGTAACCATACCTATAAGCACAACCAAGGATATAAAATGTGGAGCTATAAGAATATTTTGTATTGTTGTTTTGTGTTTTTGCTTTTTTAGCTGATTAAGCATAAGTGAGATAAATATTGGTAGGGGGAAAGATATTGCAAGTTGCATTAGGCTTAGTGTTATTGTGTTTTTTAGTACTAGCAAAAAATCTGGGGAGCTTACAAATCTTTCGAAGTGTTTAAGTCCTACCCACTCGCTCCCTGTAAAACCATCTATTATTCTAAAATCTCGGAATGCAATTTGTACACCATACATTGGCATGTACTTAAATATTACAAAATAAATGATGGTGGGTAGTAATAGTATGTATAGTTGCCAGTGTCTTTGCATGTTCCTTAAAAGTCGAGAACTTTTAGATGTTGCAGGTATCTTTATATCGTTGTTGGTTGCTGTGTTCTTTGCGCTTGTCATGTTTCAATACCTTCGCTTTCCTTAATAATATAGTCGCTTTGTCTTGTGGGGTTACCTGTTAATGCAAGCTTACAACAAAATGTCTCAGTTGTAAACAATTCAAATTTATCGCTGTATGCCATATCCATTTTGGGGGCTTTTTTGAGATAAGCTTAATTTTCTGCAATGTGCAAATTTTGCATACTATTGATTTTTTATTTTTGATAAATTATACTTTAAATATGGGTATTCCAAATATTTAAGGAGGTTGCATATTATTTATGACACCGACAGCTAAGAAATCCAGCAAGCTCTTCCGCAAATATTTTATATATTATATCTTGGTACTATGTATACCAGTTATCATTACATCTATGGGCGTTGCATATTTTTCGTACGAGCAGAATGAGAAGCAAATGAGTGAATATGCTGATAGTATTATTAGTCTAATAGCAGTATCGTTTGATGATACTTTCAACCAAATATATGCAGTCAATGAACTTATAGTTAATGATGATAGTTTGAAGCATGTGTATAGAGAAGATGATAACCACTATGTTTTGTATGAATATCAAAACCACTTAAAAAATATAAAGACGGTAGTGCCTTTTCTGGAAAACATTATTATGATTGATACAGAAAATAGTAGCGAGTACATAGTGAGTAGTAAGGGCACATATTTACCTAGTTTTTTTTATGATACATTCTATAAATTTGATATGGATATACAGGTAATAGCAGAGAATAAAACAGGGTACAACCTGACAGGTGGCACAGTGGACAACCAGCGACTAATAGCATATGTGCTGCCCGGCGCGTATAGCAAGGTATCTAACGTATATATCATACCACAGGAAAATTTTGATGCTATCCTTAGACAAAACAACCTAATGCACAGCTGTGTTGCCATAACTGATGCAAACCATAACTTGCTCTACAGTTATAATGGCAATATCTTGGATACTGGTATAAATTTTAATGAACTTAATGAAAACGACAAAATAGCAATAGGCGATGATGAATATATAGTGCGTAAGCTAAGCTCTAAATCTACCAGTTTGCACTACTATATTATGACACCACTAACGGACATCACTAGCGAAGTATCTTCATTAATTATGATTTATGCTGTCTGTATGCTGATAATATTAATGGTGGGCATGGCGTTTTCATACACATTGGCAAAAAGAGTAACACAGCCCATCTACAATCTTTCGGATATGGTGCAAAATGAAATAGAGCCAAGTGACACGAGCGCTGATGAACTAGGGAAGATAGGTCATGCGATTTCTTCCATGAGCAATAGACTAGAAGAAATGCAAACATTTATGGACGGCACGACAGATGATATTATATATATCAATCTAATGAAACTGTTAATTGGTGAATTTTCCTCGCTAGATGAAATAAACGAAAACTTATCACCAACAAACCTAGTATTACGTAGTAACTATTACTCGGTGGCGGTGTTTGACTGTGATAAACCACTGGTCGGCGAAAATAAAATGCCAGGGTTATCGTACCGCAAGATAGATGGTGACAATGGTGAAAGACATGTGTATTTACTGAACTCGTTTGATACAAACTATGTTTACATATTGATTATGAGCGAAGCACCTGTGGTAAACCTTGAGAAGCTACTGCTCTCCCTAAAAAGCGAGTTATTTAAAGAGCTAGCCTGTGACATAACCATAGGGTATACAGAGGGCAATATTTATCTAAATGAAATAAGCACTGCTTTTTATAGCTCTATTTTTGCACTAGATTATAAATATGTCATTGGAAAAAACTCAATATTGAATTGCGAAACATTCAAGGCTATTTCTACACAAAATAACGAGAGTTTTGATTATAAAAACTACTACAAACTGCTACTATGTGGCAAGGAAGAAGAAATAATCGCATATATTAGCAACTATAATATCAAGCTGTCGTCGTCTGGCAACTGCAATATACACGAAATAAAAGCAAAAATATTTGGTATATTCAATTTCTTGCACGATACATTCCCGATACCTGTTGCAAACTATCAAAAAAATATATCCCCACTTATGAACAACTATAGCACTGCTGAGGATTTTTTGAACTACATATGTGATGTATCGGTATATATTTGTAGAAACTCAAGAAACAATAGCTCACATGATAAGTTCTTACTTATCAATCGCTTCATCAACGAGAATTTTACAAATGATAATTTCAGCATGCAGTTAGTTGCAGATGAAGTCCAGATGTCCGTGTCTGCACTGAGTAAATACTACAAGGAGGTGGCAGGTATAAATATTTCAGAGGCAGTAAACAAGCTGAAGCTAGACATGGCAAAGGAATTACTGATAAATACAGACCTTACTGTTAATGAAATAGTTTTGAAGATTGGATATTACAATACATCGAGCTTTATTCGAAAATTTAAAGAATATAGCTCCATCACCCCAGGCAAGTTTAGAGAAATGCATAAGCTATAGGGCTTATAAATATAATAAATAATGGAGATGCGAAATGGAAAAAAAATTGTATTTTGGGGCTTGCTATTACCCCGAGCAGTGGGAAAAAGAGCGTATTGCGCAAGATGCCTTGTTGATGAGCAAGGCAGGAATAAACATTGTGCGCATAGTGGATTTGAGCTGGTCGGTCATAGAGCCGAGAGATAACGAGTTCGACTTCTCGATTTTTGACGAAGCACTGAGTGTGTTGCACAGCTATAATATTCAGGCGATTATATGCACGCCAACCATGGTGCCACCTATGTGGATGTGGAAAAAGTATGCAGATATTTTCGCAACTTACCCAGACGGAATACAGCAGAGTGACGAGATACGTTCGCGCAACTGCTTAACTAACCCTGTTTTTAGAAACTACAGCCGTAGAATAACACAGAAACTAGCCGAGCACTACAAAGATAACCCCGCTGTTGTTGCGTGGCAGGTGGATAACGAAACCAATGCAAATAAGTGTTGCTGTGAGTATTGTGCCGAGGAGTTTAGAGGGTGGCTAAAAGAAAAATACAAGACACTGGATAACCTAAACAAAAGCTGGGGTACAGTTTTTTGGAGTATGGTATATGATGACTGGCAACAGGTGGCACCCCCTAGCGAGGCATTGGAGCTTACATTTAGTGTTAGCCAACAGCTAGATTACAGGCGCTTTACATCTGATAGCGCAGTTAGTTTCTTAAAAGAACAGATAGACATAATAAATAAAGAGTGCCCACAACACCTTGTAACACACAATGGCATGACACTCTTCATGAATATAAATTATTTCGAGCTAGGGAAGTATATTGATTTTTACGGAATAGACCTATACCCAGCTGTAGACTGCAATTATTTAAGATATGCACTAGCAAATGACTTTAGTAGAGGTGTAGTGCGTGATAATTTCTTTGTGCTAGAGCAAAAAAATGGGTATTTCAACTACGCTAACTACAATATGGCTATACCGCCAAGCTGGGTTACGATGTGGACAGTAAAAGATATAGCCAGAGGAGCAAACGGCGTTTTATACTTCCGCTGGAGGAGTGGCGTATATGGCGCGGAGCAACATCCGCAAGGCTTGCTAAGACATGATGGTAGCACTAGGAGAGCCTATGATGAAGTAGCGAAGCTAAGCCAGCAATTATTGCCATATAGCAGTGATATAGCAAAAACAAAAGTCAGCGCAGATGTAGCAATGTTGTTCAGCTTTGATAGTGCGTGGGCACTAGATACCCATATTCAGAACAGCGATTTTAGCTATATAAGCCATTTTTGTCAGTATCACAGCGCGTTTCTACAGAACGGTGTAACAGTAGACGTAATTGATGAAATACAGGACTTGAGCAGCTATAAAGTGGTTGTTGCACCAGCTCTTTTTGTTGGGAGAGCAGATGTAGCAAAAGCACTAGAAGAATTTGCAAACAATGGTGGCACTGTCATCTTAACTGTACGTAGTGGAATAAGAACTGATGCAAACACCACAGTACTAGAACCATGGCCAGGTGAATTCGCTAAAATTTCTGGCATAGTGGTAGAGGAGTTTGACTCACTCCCAAGTTACATGAATAACGAGATAACATATAACGACACAGTGTACAAAGTAGGTTGTTTCTTGGATGTAGTTCGTAGCAACGGTGCCGATGCAGTAGCTGTATATAACAATAATTTCTACGCGAATACACCAGCGCTGACAGTCAACAACTTCGGCAAGGGAAAAGTATATTACTCTTGTGTGATGAACTGCCCAGAGTTCTTTTATGATTTTATCAAAAATATCTGCACAGTGAACGACATTGCTGTTACGCACTGCCCAGAGGATATAGAAATAGTACAGCGTGTAGGAGAGAAATGCGTATATACCTTTGTGGTGAACAATGCTAACAATACATATACTATGGACTTGAAAGAAGATGCTCTTGATATCCTGTCTGGTGAAGTTTTGAGAGAAAATATTAAAGTGAACAAATTGCAGTGTTTTATTTTTAAAACAGAAAATAGACCACAAATATCTATAAGCTAAACTGGGAGCAAGCATAAAAACACCTGTTTGACTACTTTCGAGAGAGCATAGTCAAATAGGTGTTTTATGTCCTAAAAGATAGAGTGCGGTGTCCTAATAATCAAGTGGTATGCCGCTTAGTGCTAAGTTTTTATTCTTATAACGATTATCATAAGTAAGCTCTTTCCCAAACCATGCAGGCGGAATAAATGCTTTTGCATCATCTTCGCTATCAAACTCTACCTCAACAGTCATTAGCCCGTCCAAATGATTTGAATAAATATCACATTCGGCTACCAGAGCACCCTCCAAAGGTATATAGTATCTACGCTTTTGTATTGGCTTTCCGATAACCTGCTTGTTATAATCAGAGTATTCTGCAAATGAGATTTCAGCTTCACTTTCACTGCGCAACAGAGAGCCTATAGATTTTTGCGTTAAAAAATATTTGTCGTCCAACTGGCGAATTCGTATTTCAGGCTCGATAGATATATACGCTTGAGTGATATAAGAATACCTATATAGTTGTAAGGAGGATGGAGTATTTAATACTAAAAATTTTCTCTCAATTTCCATGACGCACTCTCCATTCATATTAATGATACAAATTTATAAAAAACGCTTATCAGCTAGTGTTAGTCGATAAGCGTTTTGTTCTATTCATTAAACCATACCAGTTGGGGTTTGCCTATTACGTCCATATAGTTTCATTTCAAAAAGAAGTGATGAAGCTAGTTCGTCGGTTAATGCACCATCCTTCATTCTCCATTTCCAGTTTTCGCCTAGAGTAGATGGGACATTCATCCTAGCACTATTATCAAGGCCTAAGACATCCTGCATCTGAATGATTGTTGTATCAGCCACACTCGACCATAGCGCACGCATAGCACCAAAATGGTAACCCTCGTCTTTATTCAGACGTAGATATTTATGCGCAATTGCAACATCGTCTTTGGGGGCATTTTCTAGCCAGCCATACAGCGTGTCATTGTCGTGCGTTCCTATATATGCTACAGAATTCCTAGTATAAACATGGGGCAAATACCCAGAGCCTGTGTCCCTAGTATCAAAACCGAATAGCAATATTTTCATTCCTGGGTAACCAGTAGCTTTTAGCAAAGCTTCCACAGAAGGTGTCAAAAATCCTAAATCCTCTGCAATAATATTTTTATTACCAATTCTCTCTTTGATTGCGTTAAAAAGCTTAATGCCGGGGCCTTTTTTCCAGTTGCCGTGTTTGGCTGTGGTATCACCGAATGGGATTGTGAAGTACTCATCAAAGCCTCTGAAATGGTCAATTCTTAGTGTGTCGAACATGGTGCACTGAGCCTCGACCCTTGATATCCACCACGAGTACCCATCTTTCTCATGCTCTGCCCAGCTGAACAATGGGTTTCCCCAAAGCTGTCCATCAGCGGAAAAACCGTCGGGTGGGCAACCAGCTACTTTTTTTGGTGTCAAATTCTCGTCCAAATCAAATAAATGCGGGTTAGACCAAACATCTACACTATCCAGTGCTACATATATCGGTAAATCACCTATGATTTTTATACCCTTATCATTAGCATAGTGCTTTAAATCATACCATTGCTTAAAAAATAAGTACTGTATAGCCTTGTAAAAATCTATAGTTTCTTTTAGTCTTTCTTTTGCTTCGGTTATTGCGTCTTCATCACGTAGCAGTAGTTTCTTGTCCCACAAAAGCCATTCGTTGCCATTGTTCTCGGCTTTTAGAGCCATAAAAAGAGCATACTCGTCGACAAAATCATATTTTTTAGCAAAGTCAGAAATTTTATTATATTCTTTTGCAAGCAAACGCTCACATGCGATTTTAAGCACACTAAACCTTGTTTTATACATTAAATCAAAGTCGATTGATGTATCGTCATTGCCAAAGTTCTCGTTTACATATTCTTCTTTTTGTAGGTAGCCATCTCTATTCAAAAAATCTAAATCAATTAAGTAGGGGTTACCAGCAAAAGTAGAAAATGACTGATAGGGGGAGTCGCCGTAGCTAGTAGGCCCTATAGGCAGTATCTGCCAATGTGTTTGCCCACTTTTCTCTAAAAAATCAACAAATTTATATGCTTGCTCACCCAGTGTTCCTATGCCATAAGGCGAGGGAAGAGAGGTTATGTGCATAAGTATGCCATTTGTTCTCATGTATTACTTCCTCAAGATACTTTCTCCATTTAATATTAAATATGGTATACAGTAATGCTCTGCACTAGCTTTATTTTCTATTGAGTTAATCAAAATTTCAACACTCTTAGTCGCTATTTCATATACATTTTGCTTTATGGTGTTAAGTCTAGGTGATGAGTACGCAACAATATCTAGCCCATCAAAACCTATGACAGAGATATCATCTGGCACTTTTTTACCAGTATCTAAAATAGCGCGGACGGCACCAATCGCCATAAGGTCCGACATACAAAAAAGCGCCGACAGATTTTCTTTTTTCTCTAATAGCTTTTTAGTGGCAAGATACCCACCCTCTAGTGAAAACCTTGCACTTTCATAAATACTATCATCAAAGCTTAGTCCGTGCTTAATAAATGCTTCTTTTGCACCTTGTAGGCGTAGCCTAGACGGTCCAGAGATTGTGATATTACCAGCTATTATGCCAATATTTTTGTGACCGTTTTCTACTAGGATGTCGATAGCTGCAAGCGAAGCACTGACATCATCTGTGCTAACAGAGGAGAGGTTTTTATAATTAAACCCACTGCCATCATGAGTTACAAGCACTGACGGGATTTTGATTTTGGAAAAATTCTTCTCAAAATTATCACTAAATCCTCCGAGAAAAACCAGACCAATAGGCTTTGTTTCACGATAGAGTTTTTCTGCGTATAGCACTTCATTAACAAACTCATCCAGATAGTGAACGCTCATTTCACGCTGCTCTTTCTCTAGTTTTTCTCCAATAATCTCAAGAATAGAAGAAAAAAGCGTGTTTTTTGTACCTTTGACAATAATTGAGATAATAGGTGTTTGTCGCTGTTTTAGCATTTTGGCATTTGCGTTTAGTGTGAAATTGTTTTCTTCAACCACAGCCAATATTTTCTTCTTAGTTTCCTTGCTTATATCGGGGTGGTTGTTGAGAGCCCTTGACACAGTAGAAACACCAAACCCAGACTTTTTCGCAATATCTTTAATAGTCATAGACACTCTCCTTTACAAAAACTAGCCTTTAACTGCACCAGCAGCAACACCTTTTATGATATATTTTTGTGAGAACAGGTAGAAAATGATAATAGGTATAATAGCAAGTATTAGTGCTGCCATTATTGCGCCCATATCCACCCTGCCATAGCCACCTTTCATAAACTGAATGATGATTGGGATTGTCTTGTACTGTGTTGTATCTAGCACTAGATATGGCAATAAGAAGTCGTTCCATATCCACATTACCTGCAAAATACCTATAGAAATATATGTGGGGCGCATAAGTGGCAATACTACACTGAAAAATGTTCTAACAGGGTTACAGCCATCAATCATAGCAGCCTCTTCTATTTCTAGTGGGATGGATTTTACAAATCCGCAGAACATAAATATCGCAAGACCAGCACCAAAGCCAAGGTAAACAATTATTATGCCCCAAGGTGTATTAAGGTGTAGTCTATCTGATATTAGGGCAAGTGTAAACATAACCATCTGGAAAGGAACTACCATTGAGAAAACGCATAGATAGAAGAATATTTTTGCAAAAAGACTATTTACACGCTCTATATACCATGCGGACATAGATGTTCCTAGCAGAATAGCAGCGACAGAAAAAACTGTGATAAACACTGTCCAGCCAACGGACTCTAGCAGTCCATATTCATAAATTGCAGCCAAGAAATTTTCAAAACCTGCATACATTGTCTCATCAAAAAAAGGAATCTCGAAAGGTGCACGGCTGATATAAATTTTCTCTTTAAATGAGTTTATCAAAACCACAAAAATGGGGTACACGTATAGTAGTGATAAAAGTGTGAAAAATATTGTGCCAAAGCCACTTAGCATTTTTTTCTTATTCATTATTGTTGTACCTCCTTAGACCTTGTGAGATATAGTTGTCCTAGAGCGATTGCCACAACAAGCACGAAGAAAATAACAGCTTTTGCCTGACCAACGCCCTCAAAGCCTACTCTGCCATAGAAAGTATAGTAGATATTAAGTGCTAGCATCTCAGTTCTTTGCATTGGCTCACCAGCAGTTAGCGAGAAGTTTTGGTCGAATAATTTAAAGCCGTTTGTAAGTGTCAAGAATGTACAAATTGTAACAGAAGGCATCATATTAGGGATTGTAACATGTATTAAACGTTGCCAAGCTGTAGCACCATCTATTTGTGATGCTTCTTTCAAAGTGCCAGGGATAGCGCCTAGTCCTGCTATATAAATAATCATAATATAACCGATTTGCTGCCAAGAAACTAATATAACAAGTCCCCAAAAACCTAAATTTTCATCAATTTTTAGCGCAAGGTCGAAGTTCTGCAAAATACCATCAAAGATAAGCTGCCAGATGTAACCAAGAACGATACCGCCGATGAGGTTTGGCATAAAGAATACAGTTCTAAAAATATTTGTGCCTTTCATTTCACCTGTAAGTGCAATAGCTATTGCAAATGCGATAACATTTATTATCAAAACAGTAACTATTGCAAAAGCAGTAGTAAACCAGAATGAATGGATAAAAGTGGGGTCTTGCAAAGCAAGTGCGTAATTTTTAAAACCTACAAAAGTAGTGTCCGTAACTATCGTAAATTCTTGAAAAGATAGCCAAATTCCCATTACAAGTGGCGCTATAAAGCCAATTATAAATGCTAGAAAAGTTGGTAAAATAAATAGCCAAGCGTATTTTTTTATTCCCTTTTTCAAAATCTTCACCTCTCTTAATTAAAAAATTGTCGGTGGAACTTTTATTAGTCACACCGACAATACATTGTTCACATACTGTAAATTATTAGCCGTTTGCTGCTTGATATTCAGTAACCCAGCCATCAACAAATGCAGTTTCAACAGCATCCCAGCCAGCAGCGCCAGCAGCGTATGATGTCAAAGCAGAACCAACACCATTTTTCCATTGCTCAGATGGCATTGTTGGGAAGTTCCAAGAAACAGGAGTTTTTCCAGCAGCAACATAGTCATTTGCTATATTTACTAGAGTATTATCAGAAGGAAGGTTGCTAACGAAAGGAATAACAAAGCCCATTCCATTGTCGCCAGAAGGCATAGCGCCAGCAGAGCCACACATTGCTTTTACAGCAACTTCGTCAGTTACACACCAGTTCATAAATGCTAGAGTAGCTTCTATATCCTCAGGAGAAGCATTTTTGTTTACACACCAGAAATTCTCTGTACCAGTAGTTAGACCTTGGTTTTCTTCGCCATCAACACCAATATAAATTGGAAGCATGCCTAGGTTTTCATCACCGATATCAACGATATCACCATATGCCCAAGTACCGTTTTGGTAAATCATACCTTCTTCAAGCAAAAATTCTGCAACAGCATCTTCACCAGTTTTTGTGGAGATAAGGTTTGGACTTACAGTTGAGTTGTTTATATACAAGTCCCAGATAGCTTTGTAATTATCAAGGTATGTGCCTTTAACAGCCTCTGTAGAGCCTATACCATCTGCTTGGTACTCGTAGTATAGAGGTATATTAGCTAGGTGAGTTTTAAATCTCCAGTCAGAAGATGAGTCCATGCCAGCAGATGTGAATGCAGCAAAGCCGAGCTCGTCTTTTCTAGCTGTAATGTCTTCTACAACTGTTTTTAGAGTTTCAAAGTTTGTGATGTCAGCCTCTGTGTAACCAGCTTTTTCTAGTAGAGCTTTGTTGTATATCAGACCATAAGTCTCTATAACATAAGCAACACCAGCAATCTCATCACCATTTTTAAGAGCAAAGTCAGCAGAAGAAAGCTCGCCTACAATATCAGAGCCTGTAAGGTCGTATGTGTAGTCTGCCCAAGAAGCAAGACCAACAGGGCCATTTACTTGGAACAAAGTTGGTGCATTGGATTTTGCCATAGCAGCTTTTAGAGTGGACTCATATGTGCCCGCAGCTGCAGTTTCTATGACAACCTCTACGCCAGTTTCAGCAGTATATATCTCTGCTAGTTCTTTCCATTGAGCATCCTGCTCGGGTTTAAAGTTCAGGTAGTAAACAGAGCCTGTCGCTGCTGTTGGTGTGGATGTAGCTGTTGAGCTAGATGGTTCGCTAGTCTCGGTACAACCAGCCAAAAGTGAAGTTGCCAAAATAGATGCAATTACAATCGAAATAAATTTTTTCATTATTACCCTCCTAAATTATCGTGTGTGTTATTTTCCAGAAACGTTACTGGGAACGTTTCTAATCACAAGCTAATCATAAACTACTCTTGAACAAAATGCAAGCGATTTTTGTCATTTTCTTTATTTTTAGGTGATTGTATGAAATTCAAGTGATGTTTTTGTGAATAGTTATCATGGATTTTGGTGTTATTCAAGCTAAAATGCTTTGTTAAGTTTATCTTTTGCATTTTTGTGCAATAAAATACCACCCATTTTCACAGGTGGTACGCAAAGTTTGTTAAATTTTGTTTTTTAGAAATTTGTAGTTTCTGGGAATGAGCTTATAAAGTTTTGCAGGTCATTTACAAAACGCGAAAGATGAAAACCGTCACATACACAGTGATGTACCTGAATAGCTAAAGGTAATAGAGTTTTGTCGTCGCTTACAAAATACTTACCAATTGTGAAAATCGGTAAAAGATAATCATATCCTTTTGCTAAATTAAGGTTAAACGCCTTGAAACTTGTCCAAGGAATACAGGACACATTAAAAGTGTTTTTACCTTTAAGTTGCTTGGAGTTTTGGTAATCATGTTGATACTGGCTCATATCAATATTGTAGTTCTCTAGAAATATATCAAAATTGCAATTGTATTCAGTCCAGATATTTGTTATTGTCTCTGTTTCTGGGTGGAACACCGTATAGCAGGGGTTTGAATAACTATAATACCCTATATTTTTATCTTCATCAAAGTCCATTCGAAATTCTTTGTGCTTGTTTACAGTGTGGGAAATAGCAAATAATATACAGGGAAAAAATTTTTGCTCGTGTGCTTTAATATGCTCTAAATAGCGAGTGATATCCAGCTCAACTGTAATACTATAAGTACAGGGAATGTCATTGAAATAGTGGTTATAACTATCTTTTCTAGCCCAGCTTTCTGTGTCAATCTTAATAAACTCCATAATACCTCCTGTTTATGTAGATTTTATTTATTGTAAAGAATATTATACACCAATTATATCAAAAAATATATAGTTGTTGCAATATATAAATAGACTTTGAGTTATTAGCAGATGTAAGAACATTTTGTTATTCTTACCTGTATAAAAATGGTGATAGCAACAAAACAAGTAGCAACAGTAGGAGTTTTAATACCAATTTATGTAAAGTTTGATTATTTTATGTTGCATTACTTCTGGCACTTGGTGTATAATAGGTAGGCTATTAACATTGTAATATTAGTAAGCAACAGCTAAGAGAAAACTAGCTTTTTAAGAGATTTTACGAGGCTACAAATGCTAGATTAACATAAGTAAAAGGAATGTATATGGAATCAATAAAAGAATTGTACAGAATAGGCAGGGGACCCTCTAGTTCTCACACTATGGGGCCAGAGTTTGCATGTGAGTATTTCATAAAAAAATACAGCACTGCTAGCAGGTTTGAGGTTAGCTTATATGGCTCACTTTGCAAAACAGGCAAGGGCCATATGACGGACGAGGTTATACTGAACACACTTGGTAGAGATAGAACAGAGATAATATGGAGTGACAGCACTGAGGATTTTGGTCACCCCAATACTATGATTATGCGAGCACTAGATGAAAGTGGTGGGGAGCTGGGTAGTAGCAAAGTCTTTAGTGTTGGTGGCGGTAAAATAATAATTGATGGCAAAAATGCAGGCGTAGAGCAAGATGTATACCCACACACGAGTTTTGAGGCTATTAAGAACTATTGCGAGCAAGAGGGTATAAGAATTTGGGAATATGTAAAGATGGTAGAAGGCGACGAACTATTTTTGTACCTAGAAAAAGTATGGGAGCAGATGAAGTCATCGGTGAGGAAAGGCCTAGTAAATGAGGGGGAGCTTTCTGGTGGGCTAAAAGTCCAGAGAAAAGCAAAGTTCTTGTACAATCAGCGACACATAGACGAAGGCCCAGAAACAAAAGAGCACAGGCTGGTTTGCTCGTATGCGTTTGCGGTTAGCGAAGAAAATGCGGCATCTGGGATAATTGTAACTGCACCAACCTGTGGTGCGTGCGGTGTTTTGCCAGCTGTTATGTACTATATGCAGCAGAAAAAAGGTTTTACAGATTTTGAGATAATAAAAGCGCTTGCTGTAGCAGGGCTTATAGGTAATCTTATAAAAACAAATGCATCAATTAGTGGTGCAGAATGTGGCTGTCAGGCAGAGATAGGTAGTGCGTGCTCTATGGCAGCGGCAGGGCTTGCAGAGCTGTTCCTAATGGACTTAAACCAAATAGAATATGCAGCAGAGGTAGCTATGGAACACCACCTAGGGCTTACTTGTGACCCAATAAATGGGCTGGTGCAAATCCCGTGCATAGAGAGAAACGCAGTAGCGGCTATGAGGGCTATTAATGCACTTAGCTTTGCAAATTTTCTGACACATACAAGGAAAATATCGTTTGATGTAGTTATAAAAACAATGTACGAAACAGGGCTGGATTTATTCTGCAAGTACAAAGAAACTAGCGAGGGTGGCCTTGCAAAGACATATCACGAAAGATAATATAAATAATCTGTATACCTACAAACTACCATACAGCAACCTAAAACAGCGAAGAAACTAACAGTAGCTCCACAATTCTGTAGAAA
>CAYJFF010000052.1:0-21314 GCA_964369345.1 uncultured Oscillospiraceae bacterium | reverse complement strand
GTTTGATTTTTTGCAGTGCACACTGTATAATGTTAAAAGTATTGTAAAAAAAGAATGAGGTGTACTGTGAAAAATAATATGGTAGCGGAAAATACTACGGATAACAAGGCAAAAGTAGACAGTGTGATATGGATATATCTAGTGGCTGTGTCATTTATCGCACTTGCTTGCGGTTTTAGTGACCAGATACTCGCAAACTATTTCAAAGATGCGTACAATGCAACTGCTATACAGCGTGGCTTTATAGAGATACCACGTGAGTTCCCAGGTGTAATAGCTGTGCTGATAATAACACTGCTTGCAAGGCTGGGTGACATACGCATAGCAGCACTTGCACAGGCTATATCGATGGTGGGCATACTGGTGTTAGCTTTTTGGACACCTAGTTTCTACACAATGACAGCAGTGCTGTTTGTTTTTTCCATGGGTATACATATCTATTTGCCACTGCAAGATAGCCTAGCACTTTCCATATTTTCATCAAAGAAAGATGGCAATTTGGGTAAGCATATTGGTAATGTAAAGGGTATATACACAGCGTTTGGACTGGTATCATCACTTATAATATTTGTTGGCTTTAGGTATAACTTCCTGTCGTTTAAGTCCGATGTAAAAGTAGTGTTCATACTAGCAGGTATTTGCTTTGGTGTTGCTACTGCGCTGCTGGTTTACCTTAATAAGCGTGTTGCATCGTCCATTGTATCCCCGCCAAAAATCATCATACGCAAAGAGTATAAATATTACTACATACTGGCTATAATGCACGGTGTACAAAAGCAAGTTATTATCGTTTATGCACCTTGGGTTATTATTGAGATACTTGGGCAGGGTGCAGACACCATGTCCATACTGCTGATATGTAGCTCTATACTTGGTATTTTCTTTATGCCATTTCTGGGCAAGTGTCTGGATAAGTTTGGTATTCGCACTATGCTATATGCAGACGCTTGGTCGTTCATACTTGTGTATCTTGCATTTGCGTATATGGTTTACAACCTGTATGTTGGCAATTTCTCCACTGCGGGCATAGCGGCTATTGCTACTTTCGCTATATTCATTATTGATAGAATGTCTAGCCAAATGGGCTTTATCCGTGCTGTTTATCTCAACAATATCGCTATAGATAAGAGCGAGGTCATGCCTACCATATCATTTGGTATGTCGCTGGACCATGTAGTTGCCATAGCGTGCTCATATATGAGTGGTTGGGTTTGGTCATCTTTTGGCCCACACTATATCTTCCTTTTTGCGGCTTTTCTATCACTGCTAAACTTGGTAGTAGCAAAGCTTGCACCACTAAACTCTGGTGGCAAAACTAACGCATAATATTTCAGTAGCCGACTCCTATATGGGGTCGGTTATTTCTATGCAGTATTTTGTTCTTGCAAAAAATATAGATATAGTGTATAATTAATGTGTATCCAGTGGTGCTGACATAGTTGATATATTCGGCTATTAAGCGAAATTGGGTGGAAAAACAGGTGCTGATATCTAAGATTTAGAGAAATCTATTTCTGAAATGGAAGGTTTGCCGACATATACAAACAAACAATTCAGCTTGCTGTTTTGTCTTTTTGCGTTGTCTAGCACACCTTTCTGGTGTGTTTTTTTATTTTTATGAGAGAGGTGACAAAATGGATACACGTTTAGCAAGCATTGCAATTATAGTAGAAAATGCAGAGTCTGTAACAAAGCTGAATGAAATACTGAGCCAATATGGTAAATACATAATAGGTAGAATGGGTATTCCGTACCACAAAAAAGGTATTAGTGTTATCAGCGTTGTTGTAGACGCACCAGAGAATATTATTAGTGCGCTATGTGGCAAGCTAGGTATGCTACCATCAGTTAGTGCAAAGGCTGTTTATTCCAAGCAGTTCACAAATACAGAGGTAAAAGATGAAAGCAATTGATAGACTACTAGGGCAAGAGATACTTGCAAAAGAAGATTGGCTGGAGATAATAGCCAGCTATGAGAGCATAGATAAGCCATGGTTGTATGAACAAGCACGTAAGGCAAGACAACCATATTATAGCAACCATGTTTATCTGCGTGGGCTTATAGAAATAAGCAATTACTGCAAAAAAAACTGCTACTATTGTGGCATACGTGCTGGCAATAGGGAAGTGGTAAGGTACAGGCTTACAAAAGAAGATATACTGCTATGTGCCCAAAAAAGCTATGAGCGTGGTCTTAGGACGATAGTAATGCAAGGCGGTGAGGATATAGCATTCACTGATGATGTTATGTGTGACATAGTAAGTGAGCTTAGGATACGCTACCCTGATGTAGCTATCACATTATCCATTGGTGAACGTAGCAAGGAGAGCTACCAAAGACTGTATGACGCTGGTGCAAATAGGTTTTTGCTAAGGCACGAAACAGCCGATAATGAGCATTACTCCAAGCTACACCCCACGGAGAAACTAGCTGAAAGGCTAGTCTGTCTAGAAAACTTAAAAGAGATAGGGTATCAGGTGGGCTGTGGATTTATGGTGGGCTCACCACACCAGAGCACAGAAACACTAGCACAAGATATGATGTTACTGCAAAAATTAAGACCACATATGGTGGGTATAGGGCCGTTTTTACCACACCATGCCACACCATTTAGTGGAGAAAAAGGTGGTAGCGCAGAAATGACGCTGTTTATGCTAGCACTAACAAGGCTGGCACTGCCAGAGGCACTAATACCAGCAACAACAGCACTTGGAACAGTAGCAAAAGATGGCTGGGAGAGAGGTATGATGGCTGGAGCAAATGTTATTATGCCTAGCCTGACACCGGAGGCGATAAAGGGCAACTACCTGCTATATGATGACAAAAATGGAACATCGGTAGATGAAATAGAGCAAATATCACAGCGAATGGAAAAGATTGGACACAGAGTGGTGCTATCACGTGGTGACCACTACCATAGAAAAGAGGAAGCATAATGGATAATAAGAAATATCTTTATGATGTAAAGTCTGCCACAGCACAGGAGTTTATAAACCACGATGAAATACAGAGAACACTGGAGTATGCCTGTCAGAACAAAAACAACGCAGAGCTGATAAGTGAGATAATAGAAAAAGCAAAGCAGAAAAAAGGGCTTAGCCACCGTGAAACAGCAGTGTTGCTAGAGTGCGATATAGAGGAAAAAAATGAAGAGATAGAAAAACTGGCAATGCAGATAAAAAACGAGTTCTATGGCAATAGGATAGTGCTTTTTGCACCATTATATCTATCTAACTATTGTGTGAATGGCTGTGTGTACTGCCCATACCACTACCAGAACAAGACTATTTGCAGAAAGAAACTGACACAGGAAGAAATAAAGCAAGAAGTAATGGCACTGCAAGATATGGGACATAAACGCCTAGCACTAGAAGTAGGCGAGGACCCAATAAACAGCCCTATAGAATATATACTGGAGAGCATAAAGACCATATACAGCATACAGCACAAGAATGGCGCTATTAGGCGCGTTAATGTAAATATAGCAGCGACCACAGTAGAAGAATATAAAATGCTAAAAGATGCAGGTATTGGCACTTATGTGCTTTTCCAAGAAACATATCACCAAGATAGCTACGAAAAACTACACCCCACAGGGCCTAAGCACAACTATACTTATCACACAGAGGCTATGGACAGGGCGATGCAAGCAGGTATAGACGATGTTGGCTTGGGTGTGTTGTTTGGGCTAGAAACATATAAATATGAGCTTGCAGGGCTGATGATGCATGCAGAACACCTAGAGGCAGCGTTTGGCGTGGGGCCACATACAATAAGCGTGCCACGTATCTGTCCAGCAGATGACATAGACCCCGATAGTTTTACAAATGCTATAGATGATGATATATTTGCAAAGCTAGTCGCAATTATCCGCATAGCAGTGCCATATACAGGCATGATAGTGTCCACACGAGAGTCACAGGCAACACGCGAGAAAGTGCTAAAGCTAGGTATATCACAGCTAAGTGGTGGCTCGAAAACAAGTGTTGGTGGCTATGCAGTCCCAGAAGAAAAAGACGAGAACACAACGCAGTTTGACATTGATGATAATAGAACAGTGGACGAGATAGTAAAGTGGTTAATAGAGCTAGACCATATACCAAGTTTTTGCACTGCTTGCTACCGAGAAGGACGCACAGGGGATAGGTTTATGCAGCTATGTAAGAGTGGGCAGATAATAAATTGCTGCCACCCAAATGCGCTAATGACACTGCAAGAGTATCTAGAGGACTATGCAAGCAAGCCAACAAAGGTAGTTGCAGAGGCGATGATAAATAGCGAGATGGAAAAGGTCGCAAGCCCCAAGGTAAAAGAAATAGCAAAAGAAACCCTGCAAAAAATAAAAAATGGTGAGCGAGATTTTAGGTTTTGATACTGAGATAAATTAACTATAATAACTATAGAATGGAGCAGAGAGAATGAACAACACACCAAGAACAAGTAGGATACATATTGGTATTTTTGGGCTGAGGAATGCGGGTAAATCCAGCGTGGTTAATGCAATTACAGGGCAGGATTTGGCTATAGTTTCTGACACGGCTGGCACCACCACGGACCCTGTGTATAAGAGTATGGAGATATTGCCACTGGGGCCTGTAGTGCTTGTAGATACAGCGGGGCTTGATGATGAGGGTGAGCTAGGGCAAAAGAGAGTGGAAAAAACTCTGCAAGTTATGGAAAAAATTGATATAGCACTGCTAGTCTGTCAGATGAAAGAAGAACTGAGTAAGAAAGAGCAAGAGCTACTAACAATGTTCCGTGAGCAAACAATGCCACATTTGGTTGTGTATAACAAGATTGATATAATAAGCGATATACAGCCAAAAACAGAGGGTATGCTTATAAGTGCGAAGAACGGTACAGGTATCCACGAGCTAAAAGAAAAGATAGCACAGATGCAGCCACCCAGCACAGCAGCAAGTCCCTTGATTAGCGACCTAATAACACCTGATGACTGGGTGGTGCTGGTGACACCTATTGACAGTGCAGCACCGAAAGGCAGGTTAATCCTACCACAGCAACAGGTGGTAAGAGAAATACTGGATAGCCACGCACTATCTGTTGTAACCCAGACAGAGGACCTACCAAGGGCACTGGACGGCTTAAAGCATAATCCAAAATTAGTAGTAACGGATAGCCAAGCATTTGAGACTGTTTCCCAGATGGTGCCACAGGATATACCACTGACTTCGTTTTCTATTATGTTTGCAAGGCAAAAAGGTCTGTTATCAGATGCGCTCATTGGTGTAGATGCGCTGGCTACACTACAGGACAATGACAAAGTGCTGATTGTTGAGGGCTGTACACATCACCGTCAATGTGACGATATAGGCACTGTAAAACTGCCACGCTGGATAAAACAATCCACACAAAAAGATGTCGAGTTTAAGTTCTGTAGTGGCGTGGATTTCCCACAAGATTTGAGTAGCTATGCCCTTATTGTGCATTGTGGGGGCTGTATGCTACAGAACAAGGTTGTGCAGCGTCGTCTGCAAAGGGCAAAAGAAGCAGGTATCCCTTTCACCAATTATGGTATTTTGATAGCTCATATAAATGGCATACTACAGCGCAGCATAGAGCCACTTGGCTTTACCAAATAACCAGAAAATCACCGTTGGGCTTATGTATGTATACATTGCTATTACTTTGTTTTTGCCCTGTAACACAGTATTGGTGTACTAGAATATAAGTATCTAGCTATTTTGGAAACTGCAACGCAAATGAAATAAAAAGATAGAGAGCATATATAAGAACCTAGCTTGCACTGTAAAAATTACGATGCAATAAAGTGTCTTAAATATGCTCTCTACCTATATAGAAAGGTATTAGGTAAGCTTTTTAAATGCTACACAGCTATCGTGCAGACTCTTTTCTTGGCCAAAAACTGCAAAAACACCAGCAACAGCAAGCTCAGCACCTGCCTTAGTACACTGCTCGATATTATCCCAGCCCACGCCACCATCAACCTCGATGATATAGTGGTAGTTATGCTTGGCTTTTAGCTCCTTTAGTGTCTGCATAGTGCTATATGCGTGCTGATTGAACGACTGTCCAGAAAAACCAGGCTTTACCGCCATAACAAGAATAAGGTCCAGACTGTCTAGCACAGGCTCTATAGCGGATAGGTCGTCGTCAATATTTAGCACGATACCAGCCTTAGCATTGTGGTTATGCACCGCAGATATCCAGTCTTTTGGTGAGCCGATGGTATCCAGATGAGCCGAAATATACTCTACACCCATGTCGGATAGACGCTGTAAATATTTATAGGGATTAAGTGCCATGATATGAACATCCATAGGTGTGGTAGATATAGAGCGTACAGCCTTTATAATATCATAGTTTAGGCACAAATTAGGCACGTAGTTTCCGTCCATCATATCTATGTGATAAAAGTCTACATTTGCCTTGTCCATGGCTTCGATATCTGCTCTAACATCTAGGTAGTTCATACAAGCAAGAGTCGGTGAAATCATATAAGAATAGCTCTCCTTTATTTTGTTCCTGCAATGGAGGAATAAGATTTACCAGACGCTGCTGGCGCTGTAGCACCTTTTACAGTAAATGTAAGAACGATTAGCGCGCCTAGGTATGGTAGCATTTGTATAAAATGAGATGGTACAACGGAGTCTGGAGATACTTGTAGATGTAGTTGTAGTGCGTCGAAGAAACCAAAGCACAAAGCTGCAAGGAATGCACCAGTGGGACTCCAACGACCCATAATTACAGCACCTACAGCAAGGTATCCACGTCCTGCAACCATACCCTCTTGGAAAAGGTTCATAGAACCAACGGATAGGAATGCACCACCAAGACCACCCAAAGCACCAGAAATACCAACACCTAGGTATTTTAGCGCATTTACATTAATACCTGCTGTGTCAGCAGCTTTTGGGTGCTCGCCACAAGCTTGCATACGCAGACCTAGAGGTGTTTTGTATAGCAAGTAGTTTGCAGCAAATAGGATAATAAAAGATAGATATACAATAGGGGAGAGGTCAGCTAGATATTGACCAATAAAAGGGATATCCCTTAAAAAATCTGTAGTAGAAATGTTGTTTACAGTTTTGGATACACCATATTGGTTAAACACAACTTGCAGACCAACAGAGCAAAAACCAGTGGATAATAGCACCAAAGCCTGTGCAGATACGCCCATTGCACCACCACAAGTGATAGTAACAAAGCCGTGTATCATAGAGATGATGATGCCAGATATTACAGCAAGTAGCACGCCCAGCCATGGGTTACCAGTATAGTAAGAGCCGACTACTGCAACAAATGCACCAGTAGCCATAATACCCTCAAGACCGATATTAAGTACACCAGTACGCTCAGAAATACAAGCACCAGTAGCTGTTATAGCAATGGGGGTACCCATGCGTAGTGTAGCTAAAACCAAATATTCTAATAAATCAATCATGTTTTACACTCCTTGTCTTTACTTTTTGGTATATCCATTTTAGGAATTTTTCGCTACATATAAAGATGATGATAAGTCCTTGTATAATGGATACGAACTGAGCAGAAACACCAGTGCTCATCTGCATTAGGGCTGCACCGTTGCTCATAGAAGCAAACAGAAAAGCAGAAAGTATGATAGCAAAAGGGTTACCCTGAGCAAGCATAGCAACAGCGATACCAGCTGGCAGATAGCCAGAATTTGCACCCTCTTGTAAGCGGTAAGCAGTACCAGTAATCTCTACACCACCTATTAGTCCTGCAAGTCCACCAGAGATAAGCAGTGCCATTATAGTATTTCTGTTTACATTAATACCAGCACTTTTACAAGCATTACTGTTATATCCTACAGCACGTAGCTCATAGCCCCACTTGGTTTTAAACAGGAACACATAAACAGCCACTACAGTAAATAGTGCGATGAAGATACCAGTGCTTATGCGAGTATCCGCAGAGAGGAAAGGCAGGTATGCAGTTTCTGATATTTTTGGAGAAGCAACATATACAGGGTCGTAGCCTTTCATGAATGGTATGAGGTAGTTGCACAGATATAGTGCAATGTAGTTAAGCATAATAGTAGAAAATACTATGGATACATTTTTCTTGATGCGTAGCACAGCAGGCAAAATAGCCCACAACACACCACCAACAATAGATACAAGAATAGTAACTAAAACATGTAGAAATGGTGGGATATCAAGATAAACACCTGCATAGACAGCAAAAAGTGAGCCAATGAGGAACTGTCCCTCTACACCGATGTTAAAAACGCTACATTTATTACCAACAGCAATAGCAAGGCCTGCAAACATAATTGGTATCATACGGTTTATAGTACCAACTATAGCAATTTTGGAGCCAAAAGCACCATTGAATAGTGCGCTATATACTTCTATTGGGTTCTTACCTAGCGTGGAGATGATGATAGCACCTGTTATCATGGATAATAAAAGTGCGACAAGAGAAACGCTACAGCTACCTAAAACGGTTTTTATACGACTATTATTCATGGTCATCCTCCTTGGCAATACCTAGCATATAGGAGCCTAGTATTTCTTTAGTCAGATTTTTGTTTTCGAGTATTTTTACAATCTTACCTTTGAAGATAATAGCTATACGGTCACTTAGCTGTAAGATTTCGTCAAGCTCTAGGGAAAATAGAAGCACACCCTTATCTTGGTTACGCTCATTTACCAGTGTTTTGTGCACAAATTCTATAGCGCCAAGGTCTAGCCCGCGGGTGGGCTGTACTGCCATAACCATCTTGGGGTTAGCAGTAATCTCACGTGCGAGAATGATTTTTTGCTGATTACCACCAGAAAGTGTACTAGCTGGGTGGTTTATGCTACCACAGCGGATATCAAAATCTTCTTTTAGTTTAAGTGCATTGCGTGTTAGCTCGGCTTCTCCGATAAAGAACTTGTTCTTTAGGAATTTGCCACGTGTGTGATAGCCCAAAACAAGGTTGTCACGCACGCTATATTGTAGTACCAAGCCATCTTTGTGCCTGTCCTCATATATAGTGCCAAGTCCGTATTCTTTTATCTGCTTGATGCTTTTGTTTTTAATATTTTCGTTGTCAAAAACAATATCGCCACTATCGCACTTTTTCTTGCCACAGATAAGGTCAACTAGCTGTTCTTGTCCGTTTCCGTCAACACCTGCAATACCCAGTATCTCTCCTTTTCTTACCTCAAGAGAAACACTTGATAGCTTTTGGACACCATTTTCGCTTAGACTAACATCGCTCAGTGTCAATATATTTTCGTGAGCATTGGATTCTGTACGCTCGCCACCGCCCAGTTTAATCTCACGTCCAACCATCATTACAGCAAGGTCTTTTTCGTTGGTCTCAGTTGCATTAACAGTGCCTATCATCTCGCCAAGACGAATAACAGAGATACGGTCTGATACACGCATAACCTCTGCAAGCTTGTGAGAGATAAATATGATAGTTTTGCCCTGCTCTCTCAGACGCTCCATAATACCACAAAACTCGTCTATCTCCTGTGGTGTAAGCACGGCGGTAGGCTCATCAAATATTAGCACCTCTGCTTTGCGGTATAGCACTTTTAGGATTTCTACACGCTGTTGCATAGGGACAGAGATATCGCTTACTAGCGCCTCTGGATCTATATTAAGACCATACTGAGTAGATAGCTCACGCACTTCTTCTGAGGCAGTCTTGTAGTCGATTTTTAGCTTGCTACCAGTTTCCATACCCAAAATAATGTTTTGGGTAACGGTAAATTTTGGTATTAGCATGAAATGCTGATGCACCATGCCAAGACCCAGCTGTATAGCTTCTTTGGAGCAAGAGAATTTTGTTTCTTTTCCACGTACTTTTATAGTACCGCTAGTTTGTTGGTGTAGGCCATATAGGATACTCATAAGAGTAGATTTACCAGCACCGTTTTCACCAGCGATAGAGTGTATCTCTCCCTGACGTATTGCAAGATTAATATTTTTGTTGGCAACTACGCCACCAGGGAACTGCTTGGTTATATTGCTTAGCTCAATAATATAATCTTTCACATTATCCTCCGAACTTAAAAATGATAGGTGAATTTACAGTACAATTCACCTATCATTTTCTTTGTTATTGCTTTATTCAAACATTAGTTAAGAAAAGCTTCTGCTTCCTCAAAAGTACCAGGCACTACGATATCGCCACTGATGATGCTGTTGCGTAGCTCTTCGATTTGTGTTGTTACCTCTGCAGGAATCATAGCAAGTAGGTCATCGTTCATATTTGTGTAAGGCATGTCAACACCATCTTCTGCAAGACCCATAACAATGCTTTCACCACCAACAAATGTACCATCAACAGCAGACTTAATAGCTGTATAAGCAACAGTATCTACACGTTTTACCTGAGAAGCTACTATTCTAGAAGGCATTAGGTGGAACTGACCATCAGCCGCACCACAAACCCAGTTGTCTCCGCCTAGTTCCTCAGCTGCTTGGAACACGCCTAGGTTACTACCGCCAGCACATGGTGCAATCCAGTCATAGCCTTGATTGTATAGCATTGTTGCAGTTTCTTTACCTTTTGTTGTATCTGCCCAGCCAACATAAGCAACAGCTACATCTATATCTGGGTTGATATATTGTGCACCAGACTCAAATCCAGCTTGGAAACGAACCATTGTACCACCCTCAGTACCACCGATAAATGCTACTTTGTCATTTTCTGTCATAAGAGCAGTGAATGCACCTAGTAGGAAAGCAGACTCGTGCTCTTTGTAGCTGTAAGATACTACGTTTGATAGGTTACCAGGAACCTCGGCATCTACACTTGCAAACATAACGTCTGGGAACTCAGGAGCTAGTGTTGCTATAACGTCAGCCTGAGAAGCCTCAGCACCAATGATAAGGTTTACACCTTGTCCGATAAGAGTTCTATAAGTATCAGCAAGCTGTGGAACTTTTATGTTCTCTACTTTTAGTAGCTCTACGCCTAGTTCATCTTGAGCTTGCTCACAACCAGCTAGGATAACGTCTACAAAGCTCTGTGTACCAAAGTTTGCAGAAATTACAAGACCTACTTTGATAGGAGTTTCGCTTGGTGCCTCACTAGATGTGGATGTAGAAGCAGATGTGCTAGAAGAAGGCTCGCTACTGCTAGAACAAGCACCTAGAGTGAATACCATAGTTGCAGCCAGTGCCAGGCTAAAGAGTTTGATTGTCTTTTTCATTATTTTTCTCCTTAAATTTGTGTTGCGCTGTTTTGTTTATATGTAATTACTGAAAAGCTTCTATGCTCTTCATAAAGACATCTATAAATCCTTCTCTATCAATCCCATCTACAAAGTAGAAATTTTTCTCTTCTTCTGTTTTGCAATAATAGTCATTGATATCGATATAAGTGTATCCTGTTGTCATTTCGCCTTCTTTTACAACTGTGCAGTAGTATTTTTTGTAGCTAAATAGCTCTGGGTTAGTAACAAAAGCAACAGTAACAGGGTCGTGTAGCTCTGTGTATCTTTTAAGCTTGGAAAGACGTGCCATAGTTGGTATGCTTTCCTCATTCTCGGTAGAGATATTCTCACGCTCTTTTTCTACTTGTTCCTTAGTCATAGAAGTGCCATAGTTAAACAAGATACCTTTTACAAGGTTTGCAGCAGGGCCTGTTAGGCTATCACGGATATACATTTTCTCATATTCGCTTATATAGCCTTTTTGTGTAGCGTTTAGAGAAACACCATAGAAAGGAATACCACTGTTTACAACAATGTCAAAAGCTTCTGGGTCTACACGTACATTAAATGTTGTGATAGGTGTGGGGTTACCAACATTGTGGCTAGTGCCCATGAATACGATTTTCTCTACTTTTTCTTTTACTTCTGGGTACTTAATAAATAGGTGTGCTATATTGCTAAGTGGTCCTAGTGGCAGCAGAGTTATTTTTTCTTCGCTTGCAAGTAATATGTTTTTCATAAACTCGATAGCGCTTTCTTCCTGTAGGGCGTAGTCCACATTCTCTGCAAAGTCATACCCACGCAGGCCGTTAGTGCCATGGACAAAGCTTGCCTTATAAAGGTCACGTTCAAGTGGTTTATCAACACCACGAGCTACTTTGATGTCTTTTCTGCCAAGTAGGTCTAACACGTTTAGTGTGTTTCTTGTAGTATGTACCAGGTCTACGTTGCCGGCAACAGTGGTTATTCCTCTGATATCTAGTTTTTCACTTGCACAAGCAACAACAAGCGCCATAGCGTCGTCTATACCGGTATCCAAGTCTATTAGTACGGGAATCTTATTCATGAAAACTGTCCTCCTAAACTGAGTTCATACATTATAGTGCCATGCATGAATTTTTGTAAAAAAATATTTTCTACATTTTGATTATATCAAAATTTTATCATTTTGTCCTGCCTGTTTTGTGAAAACGATATCACGTATTTTTGGCGTTTTTTTCACATAATAGCAAATTGTTTAAATATTTCGTATGAAAGTTATACTTATATCATTGTATTAATTGTATATATGGTTGGTGGAGGCAGATATTTACAAAGCCCCAAAAGACAGTTTTATATACGTAATCGACAATTTGTTATATTTTATTTTGTCTTTTACTAACAATTATACAGTGTTGCTGAATTTAACATCTAAGAGCAAATGTGCGACTTCATTCATTTATATATTATCGCATGAACCACGTATAATAATTCTCCGTGGAACTTCTATACGTATAGGGATGATGAGCTCTTTTTTTATTTTGGCAATGAGAGTATTAACAGCCAAATATGCCATTTCTTCCTTGGGTATTGTGACTGTTGTGAGCATGGGGTATACAAACTGTGATGGCTCTATATCATCAATGGAACAGACAGATATATTTTGTGGTATTAGCAAATCGTGCTGACGTATAGACTTATAAACACCTATGGCAATGAGGTCGTTTGAGCAAAAAATTGCAGTGGGTACTATGCCACTAGATAGCATTTCATTACAAGCTTCATAGCCATTTTGGATACACATTTGGCTGTTTTTTATCATCAGCGGGTTTAGCTCTATTGATTTTTCGTTCATGAAATCACAGTAGGACTCATACCTAGCTTCGCTAGAAATAGCGCCAATATAGGCTATCTTGCGGTGACCATTGTTATGCATAAAAGAGAGCATTTCCTGTGCTGCCTTGTATCCATCAAAGAATACAAAGTCGTGGCTAGCGTTGAATTTTGTAAAGCCTATGGTAACAATGTTCTTGGTACAGTTTTTCAGGAAAGGTACTAATTCGCTGGATAACCTACCAAAAACTACCAAGCCATCACATTTGTTTTGCTCCAAATATTCTTTGCAATCGTCTATATGTTCGTCGCTGTAGCAAGTGTACATGAAAGATATTTTATATCCGTGGTGGATAATCTCTCGCTGTACCGCCTCTGCCACTACAGAAAAATTATGGTCGTTGAATGTGTGAGCCTTGGTAGAAAATAGCAGACCAATGCCTTTTTTTGTAACAGCTTTTTCTAGGTTTCCGCTACGTAGATTTTTTGCCATTTCATTGGGCACATAGCCGCTATCCTGTATGATTTTCCAGACAGTTTCTTTCAGTTTTGTGTCACTACAATTGTAATTTTTGTTGTTAATAATGCGCGATACAGTAGATATAGATGTACCAGCCTGCTCTGCAATTTCTTTTAGTGTCATTTCCGTCCTCCTATACTTATACTAACATTTTACCCGTAAATGATGAAAAAGTAAATGAAAACTGATGAAAAATCCCAGAAAATTTATTTTTTATTGAAAACAGCTATACGAAAGCTTTTGTTTTTATCAAAAATAAAGATTGGTGTACCTGATATACCTGTGAAATATCAGAGAAAAGCCGTGTTTTTGCTATAAAATACAATTTTTATGGTCTTTATTATATCAGTTTAGCGAAGGTGGTGAAAACGTTCTCACAAATTTTTGTGACAAATTAGCCTAGATGTTGTTATAATAGGATAGAAGTGACATTTGTAAACCGCTGAATTACATTGACAACTTTACAAGAAATAAAGTAATAAAGGAGCGCTTGTGTATGAAACATCAGCATATATATAAGGGGAACATAGTATATAGTGCAGATATTAATGAGATTAAAGTACATGAAAATAGCTATATTTTGGTAGAAGATGGTTATGTAAAAGAGATTTTTCCTGTATTGCCACAGCAGTACAAAGATATAGAGATAGTGGACTGGACAGGCTCTCTTATTATACCAGGTTTTTCAGACCTACACATACATGCACCACAGTACAACCTGCGTGGCAATGGCATGGATATGCTACTGTTTGATTGGCTGGATTATTACACATTCCCAGAAGAAAGCCAGTTTGCTAATATAGAGTATGCAAAGGCTGTGTACGACAAGCTAGTGGAAGATATGCTCCGCCATGGAACACTGCACGCTAGCATGTTTACCTCTATTCATTACGATGCATCTAGCTATCTATTTAGGCGCATGGAAGAGCTGGGTATGTATGGCTATGTTGGCAAAACTAATATGAATATGAACAGCCCAGATTTTCTTAGCGAAACTACAGAAGATGCCCTAAGAGAGACGGAGCGGTTTGTGGTAGAGCACCGTGGTGGGAAAACAGTTGCTCCTATACTTACTCCACGCTATGCACCTACTTGCTCGGAGGATTTATTTGTAGGACTAGGGAAAATTGCAAAAAAATATCAGGTGCCAGTGCAGACGCATCTAGTAGAGTCTATTGCAGAGGTAGAGTTTGTAAAAGAGCACTACCCACAGTATGAGTCCGATACAGATATTTACCTGAAAAATGGGCTAATGGGAGAGTCACTGACTATATTTGCACATACTATTTTCCCAACCCAAAAGGAGCTAGACACGATAAAGTCACATAATGCTATTGCTGTACATTGTCCGTCTGCAACTATTAATGTGACAGCAGGTATTATGCCTGTAGGTAAGTTTTTGGACTATGGGTTACCAATTGCTATAGGTACAGATGTTGGTGCAGGCACACATATGGGTATTTATCAGCAGATAGCAACAGCTATCCAGTTTTCTAAGATAAAGACGCTTTATCAGCCAGAGGACAACCGCAATATAAACCTTGCAAATGCCTTTTACATGGCAACAAAGGGTGGCGGTAGTTGCTTTGACCGTGTAGGCTCGCTAGAAGCTGGTTACCGTTTCAATGCTCTTGTAATTAAGCAAGATAATGATGTAGGGAAGAACCGCACCCCATTAGAACAGCTAGAGAGATTTTGCTGTTTTGGCGATGACCGAAACATTATTACGCGCTATATAGACGGTAAAGAGATTGTATTGCCACAATAAAAATACATAACCAAACAAATAATAAAAAAGCTACTGAAATCGAGCTTAATTGCTTGAAAATCAGTAGCTTTTGTGCGCTATTAGTAATAGTTTAGAGGAAGTGTAGTGGTATTATGCGATTAAATAGAAAAAGTTATTATTATTGGTTGTTTTGCTAATTGACAAATTATGATATTATAATTACAATATACTTAACAACTATAACATAATTTTTGTTTGTTGTTGATTATTTTTATAATTAATCTACATTAAAATGATGTATTATGTTTAAGTTAATAAAATTTTGAAAAGAAAATGGGGGACAATGTTATGAGAAGTATTACAACGCTAGATCTGCAATATGCACACAGGTTCTATGGATTTAAGGGCGAGGCACAGTATTTGCATGGGCATACTGGTATACTTACTATCGAAGTTGAGGACACTGTAAATGCTGGTGTAAATATGGTTTTTCCATGTAATGAAATACAGAAAACTGCATGGGATGTTTTGAAAAATTTTGATCATTCACTTATTTTAAGAGAAGATGACCCACTGTTACCTGCTATCCTAAAAGTTTATGAGGAAACAGGGCTAAAAGATGGTGCACCTCAAAACACTATGAAAGGTGAAGCTTTTAAGACCGAGCTTGCTTGTGCGTATCCTGACTGCCGCCTAGTAGTTACAAAAGAAACTATGACAGTAGAGGGTATGATAAAAATTGTATACGAGCTACTAAAAGATAAGCTGAATATTGTTAAACTGACTTTTACAAGCGGAGTAAATGCTGCTAGTGAAGAATATACTACACATAATGATATCGATAGATGTCCACTATGTGGTATCTCACTAAACGAAGATGGCGTATGTACAAAATGTGGGTACAGAAAATAATATTTTGTTGCTGAAGAAACGTGGTGTGTTCTTCTAGAAAAAAATAACCTTGGGAGTATCACACTCTCAAGGTTATTTGCTGCTTAGCTATATTTGTAGGGGTTGTGCTACACTATTTCTGACATTTTCCCAATAACTCTGTGTGCTAGCTTGTCATCATAGTAAATAGTCTTGTAGTTAAACTTATATGTAGTCATCTCACCGTTTGGCAGTTTAGTGCTAAATTGCCCACTGCCCATGCGTGGTGTGTGAGCTGGGTCTGTATTAAAGAATGCCATAGACTTTGGCAACATTTGCTGGCCAAGCTCGGTTTCTGTAAAGTTAACTATAGTATCTGGTATTTCAAATCTATCAGCAAAATTTTTGGAGAAACGTATAGTTTTACTTTCAAGGTCAAAATCAAAAAAATCGCTGTCGATAAGAGTAGTAATAATAGTGTTGAACTCTTTTTCTTTTTGGAGTTCGTTTGTGGTTTCTGCAAATGAGGTAAGGTCTGTAATAGAGAAATACATTCTCCTTTTGCCCTTTTCATTTTTGGAAATTTTACCACTGAACTGCACAATTTTGAGTGTATTGTCTTTTGTTGAGACACGGCATACAAAATCGAAAGTACTTGTTTGCCTTTCTTGTATTTTTTCCAGAAAATATGAAGATAACTTATCTTTATCTTCTGGATGCAGCAAAGATACACCACGATTATTAAATGCATTAGCAACTTCTTTTCTAGTAAAACCTATAATATCAAAAAAGCTTTCATTAGCTTCTTCTATTGTGCAGTATCTATCAACTTTAGAGACTATAATACCACAAGGAACAAGCGTAGTTGCGTATTTGGTGTCATTAATGTGCTGTATAATAGGAGTTATAGTGCGTGTAATAGACTGATTTTGTTTCATAAGCTCACGATATTTATCTTCGAAATCGCTAACTGGCATTGGCTTAGCATAGAAATAACCCTGCACAGCATCACAGTTCATCGACCTCAAAAGCTCGATTTGCTCAGCAGTTTCTATACCCTCTGCCACAACATACATTCCCAGATTATGTGCCATTTTTACAATACTGTCGATAAGCATATTATCACGTCTGGTGTATTTCTCGCTTGTAAAGAAACTTCTATCTAGCTTAAGAGTGCTTACATTGAGGCTCTTTAGCATAGATAGTGAAGAATATCCAGCGCCAAAGTCGTCAATAGAAGTCATAAATCCGTGTGAACGAAGCTGTTTGTAAAGTAACTCTAGAGAGTTTTCTTGCTCTGACGAAGCAGATTCTGTAAGCTCAATCTCTATGTACTTATGTGGTACGTTATATTTATCTACTATTTCTATTATTTCATTAACAATATTGGGGTTGCCCAAGTTTACTCGTGAAAGATTGACAGAAACAGTGAGACCACCAAGTCCGTCGTCCATCCACTTTCTGATAGCTTGGCAAGTGTGCTCTAGTATATAGCTATCAAGTTCGGTGATAAAACCATCATTCTCAAACAAAGGTATAAAATCGTTTGGGAAAATCATATTGCCGTTTGATTCTATCCAGCGAACCAGTGCTTCTGCACCTATAAGTGTATCGTCATGAATACTGAATTTTGGTTGTAGAAATACCTTGAATTCTTCGTTGAGTATAGCCGCTTTTTTCTTGTTGGATATCTCAACATTCTGTCGAACATCTTTTCTAAAAGTGCTATTATAATCCCAAGTTTTTCTAGATGGGTTTTTCTTTGCCATATTATGTGCAAGAGAAGTTTTGTTTATAATATCTATTATGTCATTTTCGCCATTTTCCAGAAAATATCTACCGTATCTAAATGTGAATTCGTGGTCCTGTAGCTCCGGTAGTAAAGATTTGAACTTTCTCTCGTATTCTTCGCGAGAAGAATCTTCACCATCCAAAAAGCCATTTCCCGCGAACATCAAGAATTCATCAACACCAACTCTTGCGCATATGAATGTTTTTTCTGTAATAGTGCCTGCGGTTTCCGCTATCTTTTTTAGGACTAAGTTACCATTTTCAAAACCATACACTTCGTTTATAGCCTGGAACCTAGAAATATCCATTTTTTGCATGGTGAACTTAGAGTCTGGGTTCTTTTTAATCATATCATCAACGAGTATTTTGAACTTCTCTAAATTTGGTAGCCCTGTAAGTGCATCATAAAAAGCTACCCTTTCTAGATTTTTCATAGAGCGTACATGGACATATGAAGAATAGCATATCAGTGCTATCAAGAACCAGTATATCAAGGAACACGCAAAATTAAGCTGGTTTACGGCGGTTTCTATTTCACTACTGATTACCTTAGATTCAACATTTATAGCAAGCGCCCATTCCGTCATGGCAATGGGGGTATACACCATGACTTTATTTACGCCATAATAGTCATAGTAGAAAGCACCATTTTGCCCGTTTATAATATCCATCTGTGCCTTTTGCACATTGTCAAGTCCCATTTCTTGTATATCACCATCGGGTATTTGGGTATGTCCAGTATGGCCTTCGCTAGTAGAAAAGATAAAGTTAAGGGAAGTGTCTACGAGGAATACATCACCTTTGCCCACAGTTTCTAGATTATAGGCAGTAAAGAAGTCGTCCATGGATATCTCTGCAAACAATACAGCAACTGGCTCGCCATTTTCTATAACAGGCACAGAGATGCCAAAAGCCACCTGATTAAGCTCAAACGATACTTGTGGAACTGTAATATAATAATCATTCTCCAAAGCCTTGGAAAAAGAGGTGTTGTCCGAAAAATCCAGTGGACTATCTTCAGTAGATATAGCGTTTCCATCAAGATCTATGTAATATATAAAATCGAACAGATTTACTTGTGACTGAGTGGCAAAGAAGTCTAGAATATTATCTTTATCTGCACCAGCAGTTACGGAGTATTCAGCGATAAGTTTGAGTGCGGTAACTGCCTCGCCTATCTCATCTTCTATTGCATACTCCTGCCTGTTTCCAATCTCACGCATTTGGCTGAGTGTAGTATCTATAACAGCATCTTTTGCAGCATCCCGAAACCAATTAGACATTCCAGCAATGATGAGGGTCACGAGTATTACGCTTATAGTTGACGAAATCTTCGACTTCGGTTTAAAGAACTTCATAATATGCCTCCCATAATCTATTGCTAATAGTTAGAATGAGTTTACAATTGAGCTAATTGTACAACATCTAGACAGAGTAAATATACCAAAATATAGAGGATATGTCAACTGTGTTTTGTTATTTTTAGTACATTTACTATGTGTTTATTACTAATTATATTGATTTTGTCAGACAAATATTGGTAGTCAAAAAGCTGATTGTATACTATTAGACATTGTGAATTAAAATGACGAAAAATACTATATAATAGATAGCGAAATCGTATAAATTGGAAAATACTCGAAAATTAGTGGAAGTTAGCAAATCTAAAATATTCTTATAACAGCAAAAAAGTTTGGTAATAAATTCACTAGGAGATACATTATGACATTATGCAGTTACTATTGCTTTCATCTCCCAATAAGTCTTTGCTGTTTTTATATAAGTGCGGATGTCATTGCAGTCTTTTATTGGCTTGCTACCATTCTTGATAAGCTTATCTACAAAGTCCCTGTCATCAATTAAGTATACTTGCTGGCAGAAGTTATATATACTTGTATCCACATCATTACAAGTGGTGCGGAACTTTTCTAAGAAGCGTATTAAAAATTCTCCGTTAGAGCGGTTTTTAGAGGGCTTGCAGTAGCTACTCAAAGTTTCTCTAGGGTCGCAGGTGTAGTAGCAGAACAGGAGATATACAAGGGTATCAAATCTATCAAGATTTTCATAGGAATTGCTGATGCTTTTCAGTCCTTTTTGCTTGTAGCCTTGTAGGTTGCCCATAGTCTGCATCAGCGAAAAATTATATAGTGAATGGTGCTGTGTGCTACACCATAACAGTTCATCTTTGATTTCTGAAAATTCATCATCGTTCTTTGATGTAGAGAATGCTAATCTTAATAGGGTAGAATACTTTCTTGCATTAAAATTAAAAATAGTATCACCAGAAAGCCTCTCTATAGCATTGTAATAAGCTACACCAGATTTTTCGTAAACTGGCTGTGTGCCAGTAGTTAGTGCGAATAGGCGGTTGTAATAGCTCAGTGGTGCATTTGCATAAAGATACTTTTTATCAACACAAACATACTCGAAAAAACTAAGATTATCCAAATCGTATCCTTTGACAAAGTCTTTGTCTGAATATATTTTGCGGAAAAGTTCCCATGCCTCTGGTGAGGAGTCTGGGTCGTACTTTAGTTGTGGGATACTTTGGTTATTGATGCTCAATATCTTAAAAAGCCCACCATTATAGGCGAACTTGCTAAGCTTTGAGTTTTGTAGTAGGTAAATGCTAAAACGTCTAAGGAACCTTAGATGTCCACTGGTTATTGGCTTTTTGCTAGACAAAATTACTTGAAAGCTTAGTGTGTCAGTTTCTATTAGCTTCAAGCTCCTTTCTGGGTTGGCGGTATTGAAATATGTTATAGCTTTTTCTATATCGTTGGTATAAGTCGCGAAGTTGATGGAAGGCACTGCCTTAGCAAGTCCAATAGTTATTGAGTAATTGTTCATAAATAGCTCCTTTTATAAAATCTAACTGATTTTTAACTGATATTTAACGTATTAATAATATACTATAATCACACTAAAAGCAATATCTTTTTTTGTTTTTTAAAAAATATCAATATTATTATACTTTTTAACTATATTCGCCTTGTAAGACTTGCCGTTCAGTAGTATAATGGTTATTAATATTAACTTTGCTAATATTAATTTGCTGCACATCTGCTATCGTAGATGTGAGTATAATATCTTTATACCTTGTACAAGGTGTTAGTTTCTTCGCTGTTGTAGGTTATTGTACGATAGTTCGTAGATAGATATATTTGACGAAGTCACACAAAAGTTTTACTCGATTTTTTTCAAAAAATTGCGGTTTCCAAAGGCAGTGCCTTGGGCGTTTTCCTCAGAAAACGAAATACCCCTGCCTTGCAAGGCTTTTTTTACTTCACTTTTTGAAGAAAAAAAGTGACATAGCCTACTTGCAACCGAGAAATATTATATTTTGTTGGTGATATGGGTGGCGAGCCGCCACGGGCAATGCCGATATAATTTGTACAGAGAGATAATCACATCCCGCGTGGAAAGTTT
>CAYJFF010000051.1:9773-21361 GCA_964369345.1 uncultured Oscillospiraceae bacterium | reverse complement strand
CTAGGATAGTTCATACGGCTAATTTTGGGTATTTTTTGCCATACTTTCTAGGCAAGTACAAAACATTAAATTATTAGGGGAATTGGGTTTATGGAGTTTTACAATGCTGGTAAATATGATATTGCGGTAATAGGTGCTGGACACGCTGGTGTGGAGGCGGCTCTTGCTGCTGCACGTCTGGGCTGTAATACAATAATGTTTACTGTAAGTGTAGATGCTATTGCAAATATGCCCTGTAATCCCTCCATAGGTGGGACAGCAAAGGGGCATCTTGTGCGTGAGCTAGATGCACTGGGTGGCGAGATGGGCAAAGTGGCTGATGCTACTATGTTGCAGAGCCGTATGCTCAACCGTGGCAAAGGCCCTGCTGTGCATAGTTTGCGTGTACAGTCGGACAGGACAGCCTACCACAACACCATGAAAAAAATTGTAGAAAGCCAAGAAAACTTGATGATAAAGCAAGCTGAGATAGTGGAAGTGCTTGCAGAAGACGGCAAAGTGTGTGCTGTAGTTACAGCTATGGGTGCAAGGTATGATGTAAAAAAAGTAATCATAGCTGCTGGTACTTTCCTAAAAGCTAAGGTATTTGCTGGGGAGTATTCGCAAGAAAGTGGGCCGGACGGGCTACATGCTGCTAATGAGCTTAGCGCATCACTTATTAAGATAGGCATTGATATACGTAGGTTCAAGACTGGTACGCCAGCTAGGGTGCATAGGCGTTCTATAGATTTTGATAAACTAGAGGTACAGGCTGGTGATGAGCCGATAGTACCATTTTCTTTTGAAACTGACCCTGACACACTGAAAAACACACATATATGCCATATCGCATATACAAATGTGGACACACATAATGTTATACTTGAGAACATACATCGCTCACCAATATATGCAGGGGAAATAGAGGGTATAGGCCCTAGGTATTGCCCAAGTATAGAGGACAAAGTTAAGCGTTTTTCTGACAAAGAGAGACACCAAATTTTTGTAGAGCCAATGGGTGAGCACACAGAGGAGATATATCTACAGGGAATGAGCAGCTCACTGCCTGAGGAAGTGCAAATGAAGATGTACCGCACTATAAAAGGGCTTGAGCACGTAGAGATGATACGCACTGCTTATGGTATTGAGTATGACTGTATAGACCCCACACAGCTACTACCAACACTGGAGTTTAAGAAAGTTTCTGGGCTTTATGGTAGTGGGCAGTTTAATGGCACATCTGGGTATGAGGAAGCAGCTGTGCAAGGCTATGTAGCTGGTGTAAATGCAGCGCGTGCTATAACAGACCGTGAGCCTTTTGTGCCTGATAGAGCTAATTCATATATCGGTACGCTAATTGATGACCTAGTAACTAAGGGTTGTAGTGACCCATACCGTATGATGACGAGCAGGAGCGAATATAGGCTGGTGCTACGCCAGGATAATGCAGATGTGAGGCTGACACCAATAGGATACGAGATAGGCCTTATATCTGAGCACCGCTATAATAATTTTCTAAATGAGCAAGCTCAAAAAAAATCTGAGATTGAAAGACTTGCAAAAGTGAGCATACAGCCAACAGATGCAGTGAATGAGTATTTGGTTTCTGTAGGAACAGCTCCGCTAAAGCAAAGTGTAAAAGCACAGGAGCTTATAAAACGCCCACAGATTAGCTATGACGGACTGATGAGCACACAGGAAAATGCACCAGTGCTGTCTGCAAGGGTGCGTGAGCAGGTAGAAATAGAGATAAAATATGAGGGTTATATCAAAAAGCAAAATGCACAGATTGAACAGATGAAAAGGCTGGAAACTATGTCACTTGCAAATATTGGTATTTATAGTGACATAAAAGGACTAAGCCTAGAGGCTGTTGATAAGCTAGAGAAGATACGTCCGCTAAATCTTGGGCAAGCCTCGCGTATATCCGGTGTTAGCCCAGCTGATATATCTGTGCTTGTTATTGTGATAGAAACTAGGCGACAGGGAGAATAAGATGATATCAGAAAAGAAATTTGCAGAGTTGATGAGTTGTGTGCCTTTCTATAAGAGTGATTGTTATGATAAATTTAGTTTTTATTGTGAGCAACTTAAAGAATGGAATGAGAATGTTAACCTGACTGCTATAACTGATGACGGAGAGATAGCTATAAAGCATTTCTGTGATAGCGTGTTGCCACTGAGCTTGGTGGATTTCCAAAATGGTGCAGACCTTATAGATGTAGGAACTGGCGCGGGTTTTCCCTCCATTCCTATGAAAATAGTAAGAGATGACATAAATATAACACTGCTAGACCCACTTGAGAAAAGATTGGTTTTCCTTGAGCATATATGTGATGGCGTGGGCATAGATGCCGAAATGGTGCATCTGAGGGCTGAACAGGCTGGAAAAGATGATGAGCTAAGGGAAAGCTATGACATTGCAACTACTAGGGCGGTTGCTAATATGGCGCTGATAGCTGAGTACTGTTTGCCACTTGTAAAGCTGGGTGGAATGGTAGTAGCACTAAAAGGGAGCTCTGGCAGGGAAGAAGTAGAGCAGGCAAAACGTGCTATTGAGCTGTGTGGAGGAGAAGTAGAGAGCATAACAGACTATAAATTACCTAATGCTGACCCTCGAATTTTAGTAGTATTAAGGAAAATATCACCAACACCTGACAAATATCCAAGAAATTCGGCACAGATTTCTAAAAGAACTTTATAATAATGTCGCAGTAGGGCAGTAGTTGCCGATTACTGCGATATTTTTTTGTGGATTTTTAGTTATATAAGTGATACAATTAGCATACAGAGAGGGTGATAACAATGTTTCTTAAAAGTCCTAAAGTAAAGGGAAAAATTTTCTTCTTGCCGATAGATAAGATAGAGCCAGCACCAAACCAGCCACGAAAGTATTTTGGTAATGAGGAACTGGAAAGCCTGTCTAGGAGTATAGCGCAGAATGGATTGCTGGTACCTGTATCAGTTAGAAAAAAATCTGAGAATAGATACGAGTTAATAGCTGGTGAAAGAAGGCTGCGAGCATGCAAAATATTGGGTCTGACAGAGATTGCAGCAATGGTAGAGGACTTTGAAGACACGCAGAGTGCAGTGATGACTTTTATAGAAAATATACATAGAAAAGACTTGAATGTATTCGAGGAAGCTGAGGGTATAAGAGCTTTGATGCAGACAACTGGCTTAAACCAAAGTAAGATATGCTCAATGCTAGATATGTCACAGTCTACAGTTGCAAACAAACTACGCTTGCTAAGACTAAGCGACAATGTTAAGAGCATTGCGATAAAATACGGCATAGGGGAGAGATTGTGCCGTGCATTGTTGCAATTGCCTACTGAGGAACTGCAACAAAAAGCTTGCAGAGTAATAGGTGAGAAAAAACTGAATACACAAAAAGCAGAAGAATACATATACAAATTAATGTCCGAAAAAAATAAAGAAGAAAAGAATAAAATAATAATTAGGGATTATAGAATAATACTAAACAGCGTAAACAAGCTAGTAGACGACATCAAGCTTATAGGGCTGAAAGTATCTGCGAAAGCAACAGAAGAAGACAAATTCATCTACTACACGATATGTGTAGAAAAAAAACAGGTATAGACAGGGCACTGTTTATATATACTTCCTACTCTGACAAACGCAAAGAGCCGCTTAGCAATAATAAAGCTAGGCGGTTTTTTGTGTCCGTTATACTATGAAACATACGACAAAAAACGCTATGTTTCACGTGAAACATTTTTATATTAGGCTTGAAATGTGGCGCCATTACTGATATAATATAAAACAAGAGTATATTTTGTGTTTTGTCAGAAAACAAGTATTGGAGGCAGTGTAAATGGGGAAAATTATATCCGTAGCGAACCAAAAAGGTGGGGTTGGTAAGACCACAACAGCAGTGAACTTAACAGCAGCACTGGGTCAGCAAGGCAAAAAAGTGCTACTTGTTGACATAGACCCACAGGGAAATGCTACAAGCGGAGTGGGAATATCAAGAAAAGATAAGAAAATTTCCTCTTATGAAGTCTTGATACTTACAGAAACAGCAGAACAGGCAGTAGTAAAGACAGAATTCAAAAATATAGACATAATCCCCAGCCATATGTCGCTTGCAGGTGCAGAAATAGAGCTTGCAGATATGGAAAATAGGGCGTTTAATCTGCGTCTTTCTTTTGCAAAGATAAAGAACAACTACGACTATATCATTATAGATTGCCCACCGTCATTGGGGCTTATAACTATAAATGCACTTACAGCGTCCGACACAGTGCTAATGCCACTACAGCCAGAATACTATGCGCTGGAGGGTCTGTCACAGCTTAGCTCAACAGTGCGCACAGTAAAACGACTATACAACAGTGATTTAGAAATAGAGGGCATACTACTGACTATGTACGATAGCAGGCTAAACCTAACACTGCAAGTAGTAGATGAAATAAAGAGGTTTTTCCCAGATAAAATATTTTCTACAATAATACCAAGGAATGTAAGGTTATCAGAAGCGCCAAGTTTTGGACAGCCTGTAATGTACTATGATAACAGCTCTCGTGGAGCAAAGGCATATACAGACCTTGCTAGGGAACTAATAAAGAAACAAAAAAAGAGGTGAGATAATTGGTTAAAAAAAGAGGTCTTGGTAAGGGGATAGATGCAGTTTTCCAAGATAATAATACAGAGAGTAGCGGTACTTTGATGACACTTAGGTTATCGGATGTAGAGCCAAACAAGAACCAGCCTAGAAAAAACTTTGATGCAGAGTTGTTATCAGAGCTTGCAGAATCTATAAAAGAGCATGGTGTTCTACAGCCGATTGTCGTGCGTTCTGTACCTGGTGGAGTATACCAAATTATAGCTGGTGAGCGCAGATGGCGTGCAAGTAGAATTGCAGGTTTATCAGAAATACCAGCACTAATATTAGAAGCTGATGACAACAAGACACTAGAAGTAGCGCTAATAGAGAATTTACAGAGAAAAGACCTGTCTACAATAGAAGAAGCACAGGGTTATCGTGCGCTAATAGTGCAGTTTGGGCTAACACAGGAGGAAGTAGCAACACGTGTGGGCAAGTCTAGGTCAGCAGTAACAAATGCGCTAAGGCTATTAAATCTGCCAGAAGCGGTGCTAGAGCACCTAGAAAATGGCAATATCTCTGCTGGACATGCTAGAGTTATGGTTGGTGTTACTGACACAGACAGAATAAACTGGATGCTTGATGAAATAATAAAAAATGAGCTTAATGTTCGACAGACAGAACAGCTTGTAAAAAAACCATTTGGTGCAAAAGAAGAAAACAAACCAAAAGAAGAAAATACTTGGGGCGAGCCATGGTACAAAGAAGTTGAGTCTAGCTTGCGCGAGATACTGGGCAGGAAAGTAAATGTACGTAAAAAAGGCAAACGCGGCAGTATAGAGATACAGTTCTACTCACAAGAAGAGCTAGAGTACATAGCAGAGAAACTAAGTAAAGAAGATTAATTGTAAAAGTGAGGATATATAAACAATGTTAGATATAAAAGTAATAAGAAGTAACCCAGAGCTTGTAAAAAAAGCAATGCAGGCACGTAACAAAGACCTAGACAGTGTTATAGATGAGATAACAGCAATAGATGGCAAAAGACGTGATGTTGTTGCAGATGTAGAGGCTAAAAAAGCTGAGCAGAACAAAGCGAGCAAGTTAATACCACAGTATAAAAAAGAGGGAAAAGACACTACAGAGCTAATGTCAGAGATGAAAGTGCTATCTGATAACATAAAAGAGCTTGATGAAAAGCTACGTGAACTAGAGCAAGCACAAGCAGAGCTACTATACAATATACCAAATATACAGCAAGATGACGTACCAGTGGGTAGTGATGAGGCTGATAATAAAGAGGTGCGCAAGTATGGCGAGCCTAAGAAGTTTGAGTATGAGCCAAAAGCACACTGGGATATAGGTGCAGATTTGGGCATAATGGACCCAGAAACTGCTGCAAAAGTAACAGGAAAGCGTTTCCACTTTTTGAAGAAAAATGGCGCTAGACTAGAGCGTGCAATATATAACTTTTTCCTTGATACACACACAGATAATGGCTACACAGAGGTGTTACCGCCATATATTGCTAATAAAGATAGCATGACAGGCACAGGCCAGCTACCTAAATTTGGTGAGGATATGTTCAAAATAGAGGGCGAGGAGTTCTATCTAATACCAACAGCAGAAGTTCCTGTAACTAATATGCACCGTGATGAGATACTTATGAGTGCGGATTTGCCAATATCTTATTGTGCGTATTCTGCTTGCTTTAGAGCAGAGGCAGGTAGTGCAGGACGTGACACACGCGGTCTTATTAGACAGCACCAGTTCAATAAAGTAGAGCTTGTAAAATTTACTAAGCCAGAAGATAGCAATAATGAGCTAGAGAAACTAACAGCAGATGCAGAGCGTGTACTACAACTGCTTGGCCTGCCATACCGTGTTGTATGCCTATGCACAGGCGATTTAAGCTTTAGTAGCTCAAAAACATACGATATAGAAGTGTGGATGCCATCTTATGGTAGATATGTAGAGATAAGCAGCTGCTCAAACTTTATGGATTTCCAAGCACGCAGAGCAGCAATACGCTACAAAGACAACCCAAAAGACAAAGCACAGCTTGTACACACACTTAATGGTAGTGGACTAGCAGTTGGTAGAACATTTGCAGCAATCTTGGAGAACTACCAGAATGATGATGGTAGTGTAACTATACCAGAAGTACTAAGACCATATATGGGCTGTGATAAAATCACAAAATAAGCATAGCGAGAATGGAGCACTAAATGGACCAGCGACTAAGTTTAATTAAGAATATGGTTAAGCCATGCCACTGTGTAGCTGATGTGGGCACGGACCACGGGTTATTAGTAGTTGCACTGGTGGCAGATGGTATTGCAAAAAGTGGTGTTGCAACAGATATTAATGAGATGCCATTGCAAAAAGCCATTGACCATATTGCAAATAATGCTATGGAAAACAGAATAAAAGCCCTGCTTACCGACGGCTTGCAAGGTGTGGATAACACAGCAGATGCAGTAGCAATAGCTGGCATGGGTGGCGAGCTTATTTGGCGAATAATTAGTAGCTGGGAACACGCAAAATCTACAGATAAGCACTATTATTTACAGCCAATGACAAAACCAGAGTATCTGCGTGAGCAGCTATTTATAAATGGGTTTGATATCATAAAAGAAGAATGTTGTGTAGCTGTGAATAGGCCTTATTCTGTAATGGAAGTAAAATATGTGGGAAAAGAAACACCACATAGCCTAATAGATTGTTATATGGGCAAAATAAGCAAGCCCTATAGCGAAGATACAAAGAAATACATAAATAAATTGCTAAGAAAGCTGACTGACAAAATAAATGGGATTAAGCAGTCTGCTACAGAAAATAGCGAGCTTGAAAAGTGGGAGACACTATATAAGCAGATAGAGGAGCTTGTAAAAGATGAGAGCAATAGAAGTTTATGAGTATATTAATAGCATAGCACCATTTTCCACTGCAATGCCAATTGATAATGCTGGTTTCCTGATTGGTGACCCACAGTGTGAGATTAGTGGTATTTTGGTGTGTATGGATTTGACAATGGAAGTAATAAGAGAAGCTTTAATTAATAATGCAAACCTTGTTGTGACACACCACCCTGTGATTTTTAACCCAAAGAAAAATTTTTTAGCAGATGATGTTTGCTATATGGCTGCAACCACAGGGTTAAATGTAATATCTGCGCACACAAACTGGGATAAAGCACTGGATGGAATAAATTATACGCTTGCAGAGAAACTGGGTATATATAATGTGAGAGTTGCAAAAACAACTGACGAAATAACACTAATTGGAGAGCTAAAAGAGGCTCTTGACTGTGATGTATTTGCAGCGATAATAAAAGCAGAGATGGGGATTTCTCCTCGTCGAAACACTGTGAACAGAATGATAAAAAATGTGGCACTATGTGGTGGCTCTGGTGGTAGCGATATATTTGAGCTAGTAGAAAATGGCGAAGAAATAGAGGCGTTTTTGACTGCCGATGTCAAGCACCATGAATTTCTATATGCTGCAAGCAAAGACATAGTTATGTATGATGGTGGTCATTACGCTACTGAGATACCAGGGGTAATCAAGTTGGCAGAGAAACTTGCGCTATATTTTACAGATATAGCAGTTAGAATAGCCAATGAATATGATGGAACCGTTATTGATTAATGTATAATAATGAGATAAATTACTATTTGTATAATTTTTATGATACATTGTGTATAAATTATATCAAACACAACAAATAGTATAGAGGTGTAATGGAAAATGGCATTTGATGGCGCATATTTAAGAAAAATAAAACAAGAAATAGATGTTTTGTCAGGCGGTAGAGTGGATAAAATAAGCCAGCCAACAAAGGATAGCATAGTTGTTGCTCTGCGTAGTGGTGGCAAAAACCATAAGCTTTTTATATCTGCAGAGGCAGCAGGTGCAAAAATGCATTTTACTACATCTCAGCTAGAAAACCCAAAAACAGCACCAATGTTTTGTATGCTACTGCGTAAGCATCTAACAGGGGCTAAGCTACTAGGAGCAGAGCAGTATGGGCTTGATAGAGCTATAGCTATACGTGTAGAGGGCACAAACGAGCTAGGTGACAAGGTAGAAATTAGGCTAGTGTGCGAGATAATGGGTAGGCGTAGTAATATAATTCTCGTGAACCAAGATGGCAAAGTAATAGACGCTATTAAGCGTGTGGACTTTGTAACCTCGGAGGTTAGGCAGATATTATCTGGCGTGACATACGAGCTACCACCCAGTCAGGACAAGCTAGACCCAACAGCAACATCTATAAATGACCTCTGCATTGCAATTCTGCATGGTAGGGATATCCCACTTTCAAAAGCTATCTTGGAGCAGGTAGAGGGTTTTTCTCCTATGATATGTAGGGAGATTAGCCACTTTGTAACAGGTACTATGGACAGCGTTATATCTGCACTGACAACAGAGCAAAAAGAAAGACTGGAGTTCTATCTGGGTGTTATAAAAACAGCACTAAAGCCAGATGGTGGACAGCCTGTTATAATAAAAAATGAGCGTGGCACTCAGATAGATTTTACATTTATAGAGCCGATACAGTACCCAGATAATTACAAGATTATCCACTGTGATAGCTATAGTAATGTGCTGGATACATTCTATAGTGGCAAAGACAAGGCAGAGAGCCTAAGGCAAAAAAGTGCAGATATGCACAAATTGCTTAGCAGTATTTATGACCGTGTTACACGTAAAATAGCAGTGCAGTTACAGGAGCTTGAGGACTCCAAAGATAGGGAAGTAAAGCGCAAATATGGCGATATAATCTCCGCTAATATGCACATGATTAGTAAGGGTGATGACAAACTTGTAACACAGGATTTTTATGATGAAAACTGTGGTGAAATAGAAATTGCACTGGACATAATGTTAACACCAAGTAAAAATGCACAAAAATACTACACAGAGTATAAAAAACTGTGTACAGCAGAGCACAAACTACAGGAATTAATAGCAGATGCAAGGCAGGAGCTAGAGTATTTGGCTAGTGTTATAAGCCAGATAGAGCGTGCAGAAACAGATGCAGAACTGCTGGCTATAAGAGAAGAAATAGTGGCACAAGGGTATAGCAGAGCGCAGAAAAAAACTGGGCAAAAGCTAGCCAAACTACAGCCACATAGGTATGTTTCATCAGATGGATTTACTATATTATCTGGTAGGAATAACGAGCAAAATGATAGGCTAACGCTAAAAGATAGCCACAACTATGACCTGTGGTTGCACACACAAGATGTGCCTGGCTCGCACACAGTTATAGTGGCAAATGGTGAGCGTGTAATTCCATCACGTACCATAGAGCAGGCGTGCATAATAGCTGCTTGCAATAGCAGTGCACGAAACAGCAGCAAAGTAGCAGTGGACTATACCTATATCAAGTTTGTAAAAAAAGCTAGAGGCGCAAGGCCTGGTATGGTAATATATGATAACTATCAAACAGCGATAGTAGACCCAGATTTTGAGCTTGCAAATGAACTAAAACAAAACTAAAAGTAATATACACGATTAATTATACAAATTGTTATTGTAATGGAAGATTATTAAGGAGAAAAGTGATGCGTAAAATCGGATTTGATAACGAGAAATACCTGAAAATACAGTCAGAACATATAATGGAGAGAATAAAACAATTCGGTGGAAAGCTTTACCTAGAATTTGGTGGAAAATTATTCGATGATTTTCATGCATCACGCGTGTTACCAGGTTTTGAGCCAGATAGCAAGATAAGGCTGCTAAAACAAATGCGTGACCAAGCAGAAATAGTAATTGCAATATGCGCTGGTGATATAGAAAAAAACAAGGTACGTAGTGATTATGGCATTACTTATGATGTAGATGTTCTGCGATTAATTGACGCTTTTAGGAGTGTCGACCTGTTTGTAGGTAGCGTTGTCATTACACAATATACAGGACAAGCAGCCGCAGATACCTTCATGAACAGGCTACAGGCGTTGGGGCTAAAAGTTTATCTGCACTACCCAATAGATGATTATCCATCGAATATCCCACTGATTGTTTCTGATGATGGATATGGTAAGAACCAATATGTAGAAACTTCACGCCCATTGGTAGTAGTGACAGCACCGGGCCCAGGTAGCGGAAAAATGGCAGTTGCACTATCTCAGCTATACCATGACCATAAGCATGGCATACTATCTGGCTATGCAAAGTTTGAGACTTTCCCAATATGGAATGTTCCAATGAGCCACCCTGTAAACCTAGCTTATGAGGCTGCTACACTGGACCTAAATGACGTTAATATGATAGACCCTTTCCACCTAGAGGCATATGGCGAGACAACTGTAAATTATAATAGAGATGTAGACGTATTCCCAGTGCTTAGCGCTATTTTTGAGAACATATTTGGCGAGAGCCCATACAAGTCACCCACTGATATGGGTGTTAATATGGTGGGTAACTGCATATCCGATGATGAAGTATGTAGAGAAGCCGCAAGGAACGAGATAATACGTAGATATTACAAGGCACTATGTGACCAAAAACATGGCGCACTACAAGAAGATAGCATACACAAATCTCTGTTGCTGATAAGTCAGGCAAAAACAACACTGGAGCAAAGAGGTGTGGTTACTCGCGCAATGCAAAAAGCGGAAGAAACAGGTGCACCAGCAGCAGCACTACAGCTACATGATGGTACAATAGTAACAGGAAAAACTTCTAATCTACTGGGGGCATGTGCAGCAGCGCTATTAAACGCACTAAAAGTGCTTGCAGGTATCCCAGACGAAATATTGCTGATATCACCAGTGATAATAGAGCCAATACAAAACCTAAAGACACAGCATTTTGGCAACCAAAACCCAAGACTGCACACAGATGAAATACTGATAGCGCTGTCTATAAGTGCGGCAACAAACCCACTGGCAGAGCTAGCGCTAAAACAGCTAGTAAGGCTTTCGGGTTGTGAGGGTCACTCCACTGTAATACTAACACAGGTGGACGAGTTTACACTAAAGAAAATAGGTATAAACTTGACTTGCACACCAACTTATGAGACAAA